>DASWGE010000489.1:0-2912 GCA_036393895.1 Streptosporangiaceae bacterium
AGACCGGTCGCCGTGTGCGCACCGGAGTTATGCTGCCAATCGGGCGGTCTAGCCGCCCTGGAAGGGAACGAGCCGACTCGATGGCTGAGCAAGCGGGTTATTCAGGCACGCCGCTGGCGCGCAAGCTCGGCATCGGCGAGGACGACGAAGTCGTGGTGGTGGGCGCGCCGAACGGCTTCGCCGACCGGCTCGCCTTTCAAGTCGGTGACGAGGCCACGGTCCACACCGACCTAGCCGATGCGGCTCTGTTCGACGTCATCGTCGCCTTCGTCACCTGGCGGGTCGAGCTGGAAGGCCAGCTCGACCTGCTCCGCGCCCGCATGGCTCCGGCCTGCGGCCTGTGGATCGCCTGGCCCAAGCGGGCCTCGAAAGTGCCAACGGACATGACCGAGAACGTGATCAGAGAGATCGCGCTGCCGACCGGCCTAGTCGATAACAAGGTGTGCGCGATCGACCAGACCTGGTCAGGACTCCGCCTGGTGATCCGCCGCGAGCTGCGCTAACGCCAGCGCCGACAGTCGGTGTGCGCAGCCACATCGGCCACCGGTCGGCGTGGGCGCGCGAGGCCAGGGCTCAGTCGAGCAGCGGCTCGCCGTTGAAGACGCCGAGTTCCTCGCGGTACAGCTCTAGGCCGACGCCGTTCGGGTCGCGGAAATACATGCTCTCCTCTACGCCCCTGTCCGGCCCGAGATAGTCCACGCTTGCCTCGTCGAGCTTCTTCTTCGCCGCGTCGAACTGCGCGGGTGAGACCGAGATCGCCAGGTGCTGCACCCCGCCAATGGTTTCCATCCACGCCGGGTGCTCATGGCCTGGGAAGTCGAAGAACCCGAGGAGGTTGTTGTTGCCGATGTCGAAGAAGAAGTGGTTGGAGCCCTTGTAGTCCCGGTTCTCCACCAGTTCGACCAGGGGGAACCCGAGAAACTCCTGGTAGAACTTGATCGTCTCCTCAGTGTCACGGCAGATCAGGGCGAGGTGGTGCACGCCCTGAACGGTTGTCGGCGGCCTGCTGCCTTTCGGCCGCACATATTTCTCGCGCAGCTCTGCCCGGCGCGCGCGAACCCGCTCGAGTTCCTTGCCCTCTGGCTCTGGCATGACTGCCCTCCTGGTTCTGCCGTCGTCGGCCTGGGATCTGCGCGCCGGCTCGGGCCGGCTGCCGTTCCCCGCACGACACCAGTCTCTCCCACCCTGTCAACGGAAACGTAAGGGCACAGCAGGTCGCAGCGGCGCGCTCGTCGGCAGCCGACTCGCAGCATCTGGCGACTCGCAGCATCTGGCACAGGCAACTAATTGACAGTTACTATCAGAAATTGCTAACGTGATTTTGACGGTAACTATCGTAAGAAGGTGACTGCCGTGGCTACCACAACGGACTCCCGCCGCTGGTGGGCGCTTGCGGCGCTAGGCCTCAGCGTCCTCGTCGTCGCGCTCGACCTGTTCGTGCTGACGCTCGCGCTCCCCACAGTCTCGGCCGACCTGCACGCCTCCTCCGGAGACCTGCAGTGGTTCGTCGATGCCTACAGTCTCGTATTGGCCGCTGCCCTGCTGCCAGCTGGCCTGCTCGGTGACCGAATCGGCCGGAAGCGCCTGCTCGCCGTCGCGCTCGCGCTGTTCGGTCTTGCCTCACTCGCGTGCGCCTACGCGACCTCGGCCGGCGAGTTGATCGCGGCCAGGGCGGTGCTCGGCCTCGCGGCCGCGGTGATCTTGCCGTTGTCGCTCGCGGTGCTGCCTGTCCTGTTCACCCCCGCCGAGCGGCCCAGGGCGATCGCGGCCGTCGGCGGCGCGACATTCCTCGGCTACCCGATCGGTCCCATACTCGGCGGCTGGCTGCTCGACCACTTCTGGTGGGGATCTGTCTTCCTGATTAACATTCCGGTGGTCGTGATCGCCATCGTCGCCGTCACGCTGCTGATGCCCGAGTCGCACGCCGAGCGGCGGCAGCGCATCGACCTGACCGGCATCGTGGTGTCGAGCGCCGGGCTGACCTCGCTTACGTACGGGCTGATCAAGGCCGGCGACAGCGGCTGGACCGACCGGGTCGCCATCATCACCATGGTGGCGGGAGTGGTCGCACTCGCAGCGTTCGCCGTCTGGGAGCGCCTGGTCAGCCGGCCGGGCCGGGCCCCGCGGCCAATTCTCCCGCTGGTCGACCTGAAGCTGTTCGGCTCGGCCGGCTTCACCTGGGGCACCATCCTGTCGACGCTGGTGTCGTTCGCGCTGTTCGGGCTGGTGTTCGCGATGCCCCAGTACTTCCTCGACGTACGCGGGCTCGACTCCCTCGGCGCCGGATTGCGCATGCTCCCGATGATCGGCGGGCTCGCGCTCGGACTGTTCGGTGGCCAGCGGCTGCAGACGCCACGCAGGCGGCATCCCGGAGCGGCGGCTGACTCGGCCCCGCCGGTCAGCCCGAAGCTCCTGGTCACGGTCGGATTCGCGATCATGGCGGCCGCGCTGGCCGTGGGGGCGGGCACCACGGTCGGCAGCAGCACAGCCTTCGCGGCCATCTGGTTCGCCGTCACAGGATTCGGTCTCGGCGTGGCGATGCCCACGGCGCTCAACGCGGCGATCGGCGCCCTCTCGCCCGCGCGAAGCGGGTCAGGCTCGGCACTGATCACCGCAATGCGCCAGGTCGGCGGCACGATCGGGGTTGCGGTGCTCGGAACGATCCTCGCCACCGTGTACCGGAGCCACCTGCATCTGGCCGGACTCCCCGCCGCCGCGACGGGCGCGATCAGGAAGAGCGTCGCCGCCGGCGTTGCGACGGCGCAGGCCGCAGGGTCCCACCAACTGCTCGACGCCGTCCGCGTGGCCTACGTCCACGGGCTGGACGTGATGCTGTGGGTGTGCAGCGGGATAGCGATCGTGTCCGCGCTCCTCGCGCTGGCGTTCCTGCCCGGCCGGCCGGTCCCGCATGC
>DASWGE010000490.1:0-2354 GCA_036393895.1 Streptosporangiaceae bacterium
GGACCGGTCCACACCACGGCAGGCGCACCGAACCTGCGCGCCAGCGTCACCAGCTCAAGAGTGACCTTCTTGACAGCCTCGCCATCGTGCTCTGCGAGTACCAGGATCTCAGCCATCGTCAGCGCCCCTCAGATGAACTTCCGCGCGGCGAGGAACTCGGCTGCCTTGCTGCCGCCGTCGCCTTCGTCGGTCACGATCGTTCCGGCCTGCCTGGGCGGCCGCTTGGCGAAGCTCAGTACCTCGCTTGCCGCGTTCGCCAGGCCGACCTGCGATGCGTCAAGGCCGATGTCGGCCACGCTCATGGTCTGCACCGGCTTCTTCTTCGCAGCCATGATCCCCTTGAACGACGGATACCGCGGTTCGTTGATCTTCTCGACGACGCTGACCACTGCGGGCAGCGTCGCTTCCACCGTGTCGTAGCCGTAGTCAGCCAGCCGGTTGATCGTGATGGAGTTGCCGTCGATCTGGACCTTGCTCGCGAAGGACAGTTGCGGAACTCCGAGGCGTTCCGACAACATCGCCGGGATCACACCGGTCCGCGCGTCCGTCGACTCGGAACCCAGAATGACCAGGTCGAAGCCGATCTGACTGAGCACCGCGGCGAGCGCAGCCGACGTGGCGAGCACATCGGAGCCAGCCAGTGCGTCGTCGACCAGGTGCACGGCCTTGTCGGCGCCCATCGACAGCGCCTTGCGGATCGACTCGGTGGCGCGCTGGGGCCCCATCGACAGGATCGTCACCTCGCCGCTGTGGGCTTCGGCCAGCCGAAGTCCCTCCTCGATCGCGAACTCGTCAAGCTCGTTGATCACGGCGTCGGCCGCGTCCCGGTCGAGCGTAGAGTCCGACTCCCTGAGCGTGCGCTCCGACCACGTGTCCGGTACCTGCTTCACGCAGACGACAATGTTCATGACCGGCAGCTGACCTCCTTGTCTGTGCTAGCCCGCGCGGGAATGTGCATCGCTGCTGCAGCCAACCCGGGCAGTGTAAGCCTGCCAAACCGGGCCAGCGGCCCGCATTCCGGGGCCTTCCGTGTCCCGCCGCCCATCATGTTACTGGCTAGTAGCCTGTTTGCCGCTCAGCCTGCCGCTCGGCTAGGCCCACGACGTTTGCGAGCAGCATGGCCCTGGTCATCGGCCCGACCCCGCCGGGCACCCTGGCCAGGTGGCCAGCGACCTCGGCGACATCCGGATGAACGTCCCCGACCAGCCCCGAGTCGGTACGCGTGATGCCTACGTCGAGCACCGCGGCACCAGGCTTGATCATGTCGGCCGTGACCAGGCGGGGCTTCCCAGCGGCAGCCACCACGATGTCTGCGTTAATTGTATGGCTCTTCAGATCGCGGGTCCCGGTGTGAGAGAGGGTCACTGTCGCGTTCTCGCTGCGCCTGGTCAGCAGCAGCCCGAGCGGCCGTCCGACGGTGACGCCGCGGCCGATCACCGTGACGTCGGCCCCCGCGATCGGCACCTGGTACCTGCGGAGCAGCTCGACGATGCCGAGCGGCGTGCACGGCAGCGGGGCCGGCTCGCCGAGCACGAGCCTGCCGAGGTTCATCGGGTGCAGGCCGTCGGCGTCCTTGGCGGGGTCCATCAGCTCAAGCGCGGGCTGGCTGCGCAGACCGGCGGGCAGCGGCAGCTGCACGATGAACCCGGTGCATTCGGGATTGGCGTTGAGCTCGGCGACGACGTCCTCGACCTGCTGCTGAGTCGCAGTGGCCGGCAGGTCGCGCCGGAGGCTGGCGATGCCGACCTCGGCGCTGTCCCTGTGCTTGCCTGCGACGTAGACGGAACTGCCTGGGTCGTCGCCCACGAGAACAGTCGCCAGGCCGGGGACGATGCCGCGGGCGGCAAGTTTCGCCACGCGCTCGGTCAGCTCAGCGCGGATGGCAGCCGCCGTGGCCTTGCCGTCAAGGATGATCGCGGTCACCGGAACATTCTGGCCGGCCCGCCCCAGTACGGCGACCCGCCCCCGCCTCCGGCGCCGCACCAGGCCCGATCGGGCGCATGTCCGCCCGCGTCAGCATGATGACGGACACTTTTCGACGCCGGTTGTGCACAAATGTCCGTGATCACTATGCTCCGCCGCAGTCAGTGCCAGAAGTGGCGGACGCCGGTGAAGTAGAGGGTCACGCCCGCCGCCTCAGCGGCGGCGGCGACCTCCTCGTCGCGGACCGAGCCGCCTGGCTCGACGACGGCCAGGACGCCGGCCTCGGCCAGCACCTCGAACCCGTCAGCGAAAGGAAAATAGGCGTCACTAGCCGCGACCGATCCGGCCGCCCGGTCGCCCGCTCGCGCGACGGCTAGCCGAGCGGCGTCGACGCGGTTGACCTGGCCCATGCCGATACCCACGGAGGCTAG
>DASWGE010000491.1:0-7012 GCA_036393895.1 Streptosporangiaceae bacterium
GCCATCAGGCGCCGGAAACCTTCTTCGTCGACCACCAGGCCCTGCTCGGCCGCCATCTCCAGGGTGAGATCGATGGGGAACCCGTACGTGTCGTGCAGCTGGAACGCCTGCACGCCGGCTAGCGTCCGCTCGCCCCGGCGCGTGACTTCCTCCACTGCCGCCTCGAAGATGGCCGTGCCGGTCCGCAGCGTGCCAAGGAACGCGGCTTCCTCCGCGTCGAGCACGGTGTGGATGTTGGGCGCAACGGTTAGCAACTCCGGGTACTGGTCGCCCATCGCGCCTATCGCGACCGCGGCGAGCTCGTGCAGGTAGCGCTCACCCGACGCGGCCAGGCCGCCGCCGCCGCGCTGGGATCCGGCGAGGAGCCTCAGGTTCCGCACACTGCGCCTGACGATCCGGCGGAGCACGTAGCCGCGGCTCTCGTTGGACGGGATGACGCCGTCCGCGACGAGCATGACCGCCGACCTGACGTGGTCCGCGACGATCCGCAACGCGACATCGCTGGCGTGGTCGCGTCCGTACTTCTGTTCGGTCAGCTCCGCTGCCCGCTCGAGGACCTTCCACATCGTGTCGACTTCGTAGATGTTGTCGACGCCCTGCAGCAGCGCGGCCATCCGCTCCAGGCCCATGCCGGTGTCGATGTTGCGCGACGGCAGCTCGCCCTGCGTGTCGAAGTCGGTCTTGCTCCGGACAGCGCTCAGCTGGTACTGCATGAACACCAGGTTCCAGACCTCAAGGTAGCGGTCCTCGTCGGCCTCCGGCCCGCCATCCCTGCCGCAGGTAGGTCCCCGGTCGTAGTAGATCTCCGAACACGGGCCGCCTGGCCCTGGCACGCCCATATGCCAGTAGTTGTCCGCCAGGCCGCGGCGCTGGATCCGCTCGGCCGGCAGGCCGACCGCGTTGCGCCAGATCGAGTAGGCCTCGTCATCGCCGGTGTAGACGGTGGCCCACAGCCTGCCCTCAGGGAATCCGAAGCCGCCATCGGACTGCGGCCTGGTCAGCAACTCCCAAGCGAGCGGTATCGCCTGTTCCTTGAAGTAGTCACCGAACGAGAAATTGCCGAGCATCTGAAAGAACGTGGCGTGCCTGGTGGTCTTGCCGACCTCGTCGATGTCCGGTGTGCGCACGCACTTCTGGGCGCTGGCGGCGCGCGGGAAGGGCGGGACGAGCTGGCCGAGGAAGTACGGCTTGAAAGGCACCATCCCGGCGTTGACCAGCAGCAGCGTGGGGTCGTCGGCGACCAGGCTGGCCGACGGGACGACGGTGTGCCCGCGCTGGGCGAAGTAGTCAAGGAAACGGCGGGCAATCTCTGCCGACTCCATCAACGGCCATCCTTAGGGTTGTCGCTGCTGCTGGCGCCCGCGCACCCCGGCGCGTACCCAGGGCGGGCCATGCTTGACCTACGAGGGTATTGCCTGGGCCGCACTGCGCCGATTCATATATCGCGGTGCCGATCCATGTAGTCCGTCATTCCGGCGCGGACATCGCGGACGAACGCCGCGGTTCCGGCGCCGGCGCCGCGTCCTGATGCCTGCCGCTGGTGCGCGGCACCAGCGGATCGGCGGCTGACCGGACCCAGCAGTTCTCCCCGCGGCAGCAGCGTTTTCGCTGCCCGGCTCAGCTTCCGGTACCCGGCAATGCCAGCTGCCGCTCCCAGCACCAGCCATGTCGCCCGGCGGATCATCGCTGCGGCCGATCTGCCAGGGCCCTAACCTGGGCAGCCGCGCCATCCGCGCGGAGGCCGCGGCCATGAGCCGGCCGGCGCATGGCCAGCGCATGCCGGACGCCGTGGCCGGCCGCCGCCAGCCGCAGGACCGGGGTTCCCAGCGCGGAAGCGATCAGCCTCGCGGTCCCGGCGACTGCCGAGACCTGCACCGACAGCTCCGACATGCTCGCGGCTACCTGGTCGACTCCGTCGGCAAGCGCGCCCGTCCTGGCCAGCTGCTCGTCGGCCCGCTCGACGGCAGCCCTGCTGCGGGCGAGCACATCGTGTGCCCCTGCCTGGTAACTGGTCACCAGCTCGGTCGCCACCGCTATCAGTCTCGCCAGCCTGGCCAGCACGTAGACGGCCGCGCACATGGCGACCGCGAAGAATCCAGCCGCGATCAACGCTGCCAGCTGCCCGGCGTTCATCGGCCCCCGATCCCCTTCCCGGCCCGTGCCGCAATCAATGGGCCGACCCTATCGCCTGCGGGCCTGTCGCTCGCGCCGCACAGCGGGGTTCAACCATCTCGGCCGGCAGGCTCCTGCTCGCCATCGTCGCCGGCTGTGCCGTTGAGCACCGACCTGATCCGCTCGACCCGGTCCGCGTACCTGGCCTCCGCGCCGTGCCTGGATGGCTCATAGTACTGCCGCCCGGCCGCCGCCTCTGGCAGGTAATCCTGCCGGACGATACCTTCAGCAAAGTCGTGCGGATACAGGTAGCCCTTGCCGTGACCCAGCCGGGCCGCGCCGCGGTAGCTGGCATCACGCAGGTGCGCTGGCACCGGGCCTGATCGGCCCGACCGCACGTCGTCTGACGCCGCGCCGATGGCCCTGATGACCGCGTTCGACTTCGGTGCCAGTGCCAGGTGGATGACCGCCTGGGCTAGGTTAATCCTGACCTCCGGTAGTCCAACGAACTCGACCGCCTGCGCCGCCGCGACCGCCGCCTGGAGAGCAGACGGATCAGCCATCCCGATGTCCTCGCTCGCGTGCACGATCAGCCGTCTGGCGATGAACCTCGGATCCTCGCCGGCCTCGATCATCAGGGCCAGGTAATGCAGCGCCGCATCGACGTCGCTGCCCCTGATGCTCTTGATGAAGGCGCTGATCACGTCGTAGTGCTGATCGCCGGCCCGGTCGTATCGGACAGCGACCCGGTCAACTGCCCGTGCGAGCACCGCCATGTCGATCACGGCGCCGGGTTCGAGCCCGAGCGCGGCCGCCTCCAGGTAGGTCAGCGCGCGCCTGGCGTCGCCTCCGGCCATCCGCAGGAGTTCGCCCTGGGCATCGTCGGCGAGGGTGACCATGCCACCGAGCCCGCGCTCCTCGCTGACTGCCTGGCCGATCAGGACGCGCATGTCCTCGTCACCGATAGGCCGCAGAGTCAGGAGCAGCGACCGCGACATCAGCGGGCCGATCACTGAGAATGAGGGGTTCTCGGTGGTCGCGCCGACGAAAGAGACCCACCTGTTCTCCACGGCGGGCAGCAGTGCGTCCTGTTGCGCCTTGTTGAACCTGTGCACCTCGTCGATGAACAGGAGCGTCTGGGTCCCGGTCAGGCCCAGTTCCGCGCGGGCAGCCTCGATCGCCGCCCTGACCTGGCTGACCCCGGCCGAGACGGCCGATAGTTCGACGAACCGCCTGCTGGTTACCTGGCTCAGGACGTAGGCGAGCGTGGTCTTGCCGGTCCCCGGCGGCCCCCAGAGCAGGACCGACATCGGCGCCGCTGTCTCGACGAGCTTGCGCAGCGGTGAGCCGGGTCCGGTCAGGTGCGGCTGGCCGCGGACCTCGTCAAGGTCCCTGGGCCGCATCCGGACGGCGAGCGGCGCCACTGCCTTAGCAGCTTCCTCACCTGCAGCGTCGAACAGGCTGACGCCTTGCTGCGATCGTGTATCCCGCGCGGCCACGGCTAGACCATACTCCGGGGCGCTCCCAGTCAGCGCCGGTCAGCGGCCGGCTCGGCTGGCTGCGGGCCTGGCGTCGCTGAAGGCGTAACGATCACGTCCACGCCGGCCTCCTTGCGCTGCTCCGGCGTGATCGGTGTGGGCGCCCCGGTAAGCGGGTCGCTGCCCGAGGCCGCCTTCGGGAAAGCGATCACATCCCTGATCGTTTCCCTGCCGGTCAGCAGCATGAGCATGCGGTCCCAGCCGAACGCGATGCCGCCATGCGGTGGCGGCCCGTACCGCAGCGCGTCGAGCAGGAAGCCGAACTGCGACCGCGCCTCCTCGCGGGACAGCCCGATCACGTCGAAGACCTGCTGCTGCACTGCGGGGCTGTGGATCCTGATCGACCCGCCGCCGATCTCGGTGCCGTTGCAGACCATGTCGTAGGCGTCGGCGAGAGCTCCGCCTGGCTCGGCGGTGAACTTGTCCGCCCAGTCAGGCAGTGGCGCGGTGAACGGGTGGTGCACCGCGGTCCAGCCGCCTTCCCCGTCGCCTTCGAACATCGGCGCATCGATCACCCAGGTGAACGCCCACGCCGCGGGGTCGATCAGGCCGCACCGCGCGCCGATCTCCAGTCGCGCCGCCCCGAGCAGGGCCCGCGCCGCGGCCGGCGTGCCCGCGGCGAAGAACACGCAGTCGCCGGGCGCGGCGCCGGTGGCAGCGGGCAGGCCGGCCAGCTCATCTGCCGACAAGTGCCTGGCCACCGGACCGGCTTCGGACACCGTGCCGTCGGCGGCGATCAGCACGTAAGCCAGTCCCCTGGCTCCGCGCGACCTGGCCCAGTCCTGCCAGCCGTCGAGTTCCTTGCGGCTCTGGCCTGCCCCGCCCGGCATGACCACGCCACCAACATGCTCGGCCTGGAACACGCGGAAGCCCGTGCCGGAGAAGTAATGCGTCAGGTCGATCAGCTCGCAGCCGAACCGCAGGTCCGGCTTGTCCGATCCGAACCTGGCCATCGCGTCGGCGTAGGTCAGCTGCGGGACCGGGCGTAGCAGCTCGTAGCCGGCGATCTCCCGCCACAGGCGCTGCACGAGGTCCTCGGCCACCTCGACCACGTCGGCTCTGCTGATGAACGACATCTCGATGTCGACCTGGGTGAACTCGGGCTGCCTGTCAGCCCTGAAGTCCTCGTCACGGAAACAGCGCACCAGCTGGTAGTAGCGTTCGAGCCCGGAGACCATCAGGAGTTGCTTGAACAGCTGCGGCGACTGGGGCAGCGCATACCAGCTGCCAGGCTGCAGCCGGACCGGGACCAGGAAGTCCCTGGCGCCCTCCGGGGTCGACCTGGTCAGGAACGGCGTCTCTACGTTCACGAAGTTGTGGTCCCGCATGACGTCGCTGACCAGGTACGCAGCCCTAGAGCGTGCCCTCAGCGCCGCCGCCATGTCCGCTCGCCTGATGTCCAGATACCGGTACTTGAGACGAACCTCCTCGTTCAGCTCCGCGTGCCCGTCGATCGGAAACGGCAGCGGGTCGGACTCGGCCAGGATCTCGATCCGCTCGGCGGCAACCTCCACCTCACCGGTCGGCAACTCGGGGTTCTCGTTCCCGGTCGGCCTGCGTCTGACCTCCCCGGCGACGAGCACGCAAAACTCCGCTCGCAGCTCGTGCGCCACGTCCTCCTCGCGGACGACGACTTGGACCACGCCGCTAGCATCACGCAGGTCGATGAAGACCACGCCGCCGTGATCACGGCGCTTGGAGACCCAGCCCGCCAGCGTGACCTGCTGGCCCGCCTGTGAGGCGCGCAGCGCCCCGGCCTCGTGCGTCCGGATCATCTCGATTCAGCCCTTCTGTCGTAACCTGCGCCGGAACCTGACCGTGCTAGTGCTACAGCCCGCGGGTCGGGCCCGAGGCGGGCGCCAGCCCGGGACCGGAGGAGGGCGCCAGTCCCGCGAGGAACGGATTGGATGCCCGCTCCGCGCCGATGGTCGTCTGCGGGCCGTGACCAGATAGCACGACGGTCTCGTCCGGCAGCGGAAGGCAGACCCGCGCCAGGCTATCGAGGATGCTCGGGTAGTCGCCGCCCGGCAGGTCGGTCCGCCCGATCGAGCCCGCGAACAGCAGGTCGCCGCTGAACATCACCTCTGGCAGCCGGAACGTGACGGAACCCGGGGTGTGTCCGGGAGCGTGGTCGACGACCAGGCTGACCCCGGCCAGATCGAGGGTCATCCCGTCGGTAAGTTCACGCACGTCATCGGGTTCGCTGAAGGTGATGCCGCCGAACAGCTGCTGGCCAGCCATCAATGACAGCCCGCGCGCCGGATCGCTGAGCAGCGCCCGGTCCGCCGGGTGAATGTAGGCCGGGATGTCCTTCGCGCCGCATACCGGCGCAACCGACCAGATGTGGTCGATGTGGCCGTGCGTGGCGAGCACGGCGGCGGGCCGCAACCGGTGCGCTGAGATGATCTCTTCGATGCCTGCCTCGGCGTCCTCGCCGGGATCTATGATCAGGCACTCCGCGCCTGGTCCCGACGCCACGATGTAACAGTTCGCGGCGAACGAGCCGGCGGGGAATCCGGCGATCAGCACGGCGGCCTCCTAGTCTGCACGGACGGCAGGTCGGGTCGCTGACCAGGCTCCGCGTGCGCGGGTTGCTGGCTCGCGATGCTCACCAGGCTACCGATGGCCGGGCTTGGCTGGCGCCGACCAGCCGCGGCACGGCACTCGGCGGCCAGAAATCGCCAGTTACAAGACGGCGCGGTTGCTGCGTCGAACCGATAACACCAGGTGTAGGTACTTGCCTGGTCCAGATAACATGCGCGAAGTTTCAATAGGACACCTAGCGGTTCATAACGGGAGGGAAGGCGGGTGGCTGGTAAACAAGACCGCCAGCGCAAGCTGGCCAGGGAGCGCTACGAGCGGCGCCAAGCTCGCGAGGCCAATAGGCAGCGCAGGGCTCGCCGCACGGCGCAGTGGGCCTCAGGGGCGGTGGTCCTGCTTGTCCTCGCCGGGATCGTGGCCTTCACGGTCGCCCACCTGACCAGCAGCAACGCCAGCGCCAGCTCGAAGCTGACCCCGTCGGCCAGTCCCAGCCCGACCTCGTCGGGGACGCCGACGACGTGCACCTATACCCCGAGCCCGCCCGCGTCCCGCAACGTCGGCCTGCCTCCTGCCAAGCCTGACCTCAAGGCGACCTACCAGGCGACGATCAAGACCAACCGCGGCGACATCGTCATCAACCTGCTGAACTCCAAGGCTCCGTGCACGGTCAACTCTTTCGTCCACCTGGCCAGCAAGAGCTACTTCAGCAACACCAACTGCCATCGCCTGGTGACCAGCGGCATCTTCGTGCTGCAATGCGGCGACCCAACCGGCTCAGGCAGCGGCGGACCTGGCTACCGGTTCGCCGACGAGAACCTGGC
>DASWGE010000492.1:0-11648 GCA_036393895.1 Streptosporangiaceae bacterium
GGCGGCAGTCGGCGGCGGCTTTCTGTCGGTAGCCGACGACAAGGTCTCCATCCTGGCGCGGGAGGCGGCGCTCGGAGCCGATGTCGACAAATCGGCAGTCAGGTCCGCCCTGGACTCAGCCGCCGCTGCCGCAAGCGCCGAACAGGGTGACGAAGCGGCCAGGGTGGCCTACCTGACCGCGCAATTGCGAGCCGCGGGCGAGGACGCCTAATTCCGCGACGAGGGTGCTCTGCCAGATCTGGTGCCTAGCGCTCGCCGCCAGGCTTCCACAGCAGATCCCCGCCAGGCTCGTTGGCGACCCTGGAGAGGATGAAGAGCAGGTCCGAGAGCCTGTTCAGGTACTTGACCGCGAGCAGGTTCATCGTGTCACCGTGCACTTCCACCGCGGCCCACGCCGTTCGCTCGGCGCGCCGCACGACTGTCCTCGCGACGTGGAGCAGGGCGCTGCCCGGCGTCCCGCCCGGCAGTACGAAGCTACGCAGCGTCGGGAGTGACTCGTTGTACGCGTCGCAGGCCTGCTCGAGTCGGCTGAGGTAACTCTCGTCGACTCTCAGCGGCGGGTAGGCCGGCTCGGGAACGATCGGATTGCACAGGTCAGCGCCGACGTCGAAAAGCTCGTTCTGGATCCGGATCAGCAGTGTGGTGACGTCATCAGCGAGCCCGCCGGTCGTGACCGCCACGCCGATCGCGCTATTAGCCTCGTCAACCTCCGCATAGGCGGCCAGCCGCAAGTCGGTCTTGGCGGTGCGGCTGAAGTCGCCGAGCGTAGTGGTTCCGTCATCGCCGGTCTTCGTGTAGATGCGGGAAAGCACAACGGGAGTGTCTGCTCGGTCCTTCGGCATGCAGTCCACCGTAACGGCCGCCCCGACGGCAAGAACACGAGGGACCGATCTGGCGCGCCGCGGGGGCCATTCACAAACCGAGCACGGCATGGCATCATTAGACTACGTAGGGTAATCACGATGGCGCCTCGCATATCTTTGAACTCGCAGGGCCATCGCAGGCAGTTTCCCGGCGGTTGCGGGGGCCCGCCGGGTGCTGTGGACGGCCTGCTCAACGCGCTCCCGGCTGATCAAGCCGGGAGCGCGTCTGGCTGCTAGGGGCAATAGTCCGGCGACTGGTGTACGAACTAGTAGGGTTTGTTCTGACTACGGACTTGGTTCGGGAGTGGCCGTGTACGACTACGTAATCGTTGGCGCAGGTAGCGCGGGATGTGTGCTGGCGGCCAGGCTGACCGAGAATCCGGCGGCCAGCGTCCTCTTGCTTGAGGCCGGGCCGCCTGACACAGCCGACGAGATCCACATCCCCGCAGCGCTCAACCTGCTGTTCCAGAGCAGCTACGACTGGGGTTTCCGTACCGTGCCGCAGGACAAGGCGGCCGGCCAGTCCGTGTACTGGCCGCGCGGCCGGGTGATCGGCGGCTCGTCCTCGATCAACGCCATGATCTACATCCGTGGCAATAAGTATGACTACGACACCTGGCGCGATGAGTACGGCTGTGATGGCTGGGGCTACAACGACGTACTTCCCTACTTCATCAGGGCAGAGCAGAATTCCCGCGGCTCATCGGCATACCACGGCGGATCCGGTCCGCTGTCGGTTGTTGACCCCAAATTCAAGTCAGCGTCCACAGCCGCATTCGTCGAATCGGCGGTGAACGCCGGCTCGGTAGCGAACCCGGATTTCAATGGCCCGACTCAAGACGGTGTCGGCTTCTATCAGGTCACCCAGAAGGACGGCAGGCGCTGGTCGGCCGCAGACGCATACCTGCACCCGGCCGAGAAGCGGCCGAACCTGACCGTCAGGACCGACGCGCTGGCCACCTCCGTCGTGATCGAAGGCGGCCGCGCGGTCGGCGTGAGGTACCTGCACCGGGGCAGCGAGCACCTGGCCCGCGCCGAGGCCGAGGTCATCCTGTGCGGCGGCGCGGTGAACAGCCCGCAGCTCCTGATGCTTTCCGGTATCGGCCCAGCAGATCACCTGCGTGAGCACGGGATCACCGTAGTCGCCGACAGCCCGGGCGTGGGCGCGAACCTGTCCGACCACCCGATCGCGGCCGCGCTCTGGTCGACGCCGAAGGTCAGGAGCCTGGCTGAGCTGGCCGGCCCGAAGAATTTGCTGCGCTGGCAGCTCACGCACTCTGGGCCGATGACGACGAATGTGGCCCAATCCGGCGGCTTCGTCAGAACCAACTCCGGCCTGCCTGCTCCGGACATCCAGTGGCACGCCCTACCGGTCCCGTTCCGCAACGGCGGGCTCGCGGATCCGACCGACCGCGGCTTTTCTGTCCTGCTGACGCTGGTTGACGTGCGCAGCCGCGGCAAGATCTCGCTGCGCAGCGCTGACCCGCGGCACAAGCCGGTGATCGATCCCGGTTACCTGACCGACCCGGCCGACCTAGAGGCGCTGGTCAGGGCCGTACGGATGGTCAGGCAGATCGCCGCCGCCAGGCCGCTGCGGAAGATGTGGGCGGCCGAGGAGGCTCCCGGAGCCGACCTGAAGAGCGACGCCGAGATCCGTGAGTTCGTCCGCCGCGACGTGACCACGATTTACCACCCCGTCGGTACCTGCGCGATGACCGGGGAAACCCGGCTCGATGCGAGCAGGCTGGCCGGCGTCGTCGACACCGAGCTGCGCGTCAGGGGCGTGGATGGGCTGCGCGTGGTCGACGCGTCGGTAATGCCGACCGTACCGCGCGGCAACACCAACGCCCCGACCATCGCCGTCGCCGAACGGGCAGCCGACGTGATCTCAGGCCGTGCGCCGCTGGCCGCGATCGAGCCAGCCGACCTCACCCTGGCCGCCGCCCGGTAACCCCTCCTCCGATGTGAGCGCGGGCGCGGATGGGTTTATTTGTAGCGCTTGCCGTGCAGCATTGTGACGAGCGTCATGATCGACTTCAGGTCCTTGTCGGTCCTGTTGAAAGAGGTGAGGTTCACCCTCGGCTTCATCCGCTGCCTGGTGATGGACTGCGGCCTGGTGAACTCCCGCAGGCCGTCGGCACCGTGAACCCGGCCGAAACCCGACTCGCCCACGCCACCGAACGGCAGCGACGGCACGCTCAGCACGGTCAGCGCCGAGTTGACCGACGCCATGCCGGTGCGCAGCGACCTAGCCGCCCGCATCGCGGCCTTCCTGTTCTTGGAGTAGACGCTTCCGCCCAGCCCGTACCGGCCGGCGTTCGCCAGCCGGACGCCTTCGGCGAGATCGGCCACCGGCTTGACGGTCACGGTCGGCCCGAAGGTCTCATCGGTGACTGCGGCGCTGGTCTCCGGGACGTCAGCGAGAATGACCGGCCCGACGTAAGGCTTGCGGATGCTCCCGAGGCCGCCGACAACGGCGCGACCGCCGCTGGCGATGGCGTCGGCGATGTGCTGCTCGATCACCTCAAGCTGGCTGGGCATCGTCATCGGGCCGTAGTCGGCCTCCCGGTCGTCGCCTGGGCGCAGCCCGCTGACCCGGTCGGCCAGTTTCTCGATGAACGTGTGGTACACGTCCTGCGCCACGTAGATCCGTTCCACGCCGACGCAGGTCTGCCCGGCGTTAGACAGCGCGCCCCAGACGGCCGCGTCTGCCGCGGAATCCAGGTCGGCGTCGGCCGCGACCAGCATCGCGTCCTTGCCGCCGCACTCGGCGACCATCGGCGTGAGATTCTCCGCGCAGGCCGCCATGACCTTCTTCGCGGTCCTGGTCGAGCCAGTGAAGGCGATCTTGTCGACGCCGCTGCGCGCGAGATGGCTCCCGGTCTCGCCGAAGCCGGTAACCAGTTGCAGCACCGGAAAATCGGGCACGACCTCGGCGAACGAGCTGACCAGCCAGCCGCCCACGGCGGGCGTGAACTCGCTCGGCTTGTACACGACCGCGTTCCCGGCCGCCAGCGCGTAAGCGATCGAGCCGATCGGGGTGAATACCGGGTAGTTCCACGGCCCGATCACGCCCACGACGCCAAGCGGGTGGTACTCAACCGTCGAGGCGTGGTTGAACGCCACGAGGCCGCTGCGCATCTTGTGCGGTCCGAGCACTCGGCGCGCGTGCTTGGCGGCCCAGTCGATGTGCACGATCGCCAGCAGGATCTCGAGCTGGGCATCGGCGACCGGCTTGCCGGTCTCGGCGTGCACGACCTCTGCCAGCCGCATGATGTACCTGGTCAGGTACGACTTCCAGGCAAGCAGCCTGAGCTGGCGTTCCTTCCAGGAAAGCGCCGACCACCAGGCAGCCGCCTCTCGTGCCTTGGCGACGGTGTCGTTAACCTCGTCTTCGCCGAAGATCGGGAAGGTGCCGACCGGCTCATCGGTCGCCGGGTTGAGCGAATCAAAGGTCTTGGCGGTCTTGGCCAGGCCGGACTGGGCAGGCTTGCGCGCTGTCGCTACCATCGCCTCAGGCACCATCCTCAGGGGCTTTACCAGGGTGTGTTCCAAATCGCTGGATGCCAGTAAATCACTGCCTGGCCTGCCGAAGATACCGTCACGTAGAGGAGTGTGCGATGGCGCAGCCGGACGGTAGCGGTGCCCTGATCCCCGGTGATCTCGCTGCGGACCGCCGCTGGCTGGCGGTCGCGATCGACCTGTCCAGGCAGGCACCGGCATCGGCGGCTGCCTTCTCGGTCGGCGCGCTGCTTGTGGCCGCGTCTGGCGAGGTGATCGCGACGGGCTACTCGCGCGAGGTCGATCCCGCAGATCATGCCGAAGAGGTCACCTTGCGCCGGGCGGCAGGAGCTGAGCTCGGCGCGGCGACCCTGTATAGCTCGCTCGAGCCATGCCTGCGGCGGGCGTCGCGGCCCGATTCCTGCGCGAAGCTCATCAGCGCCGCGGGGGTGCGCCGGGTCGTGATTGCCTGGCGCGAGCCACCGCTGTTCGTGGCCGGGGGCGGCGCGGCGTGGCTGGCCACCCGCGGTGTCAAGGTCATCGCGCTGCCCGAGTTGGCCGCCGCCGCGAAGGCGGTAAATGACCATCTCCTCCACCGCTGACTGGCAGAAGCTGCTCGTCGATCGCGGCTAGCAGCGAATCGGCGCGGGAGTGGCGCGGATCGGCCGGCCTATCGGCCAGGTTGATGCTGACCAGGGCGGCGGCGGCCCTGGCTGCCGCCCTGGCCAGCAAGCCCGCCGCGATGGCGTCGCCGCGCAGCGCTGGCTTGCCGTCCCTGGCGAGCACGGCTGCGAGCGCGGCCACCGAGGTGGCCAGCTCGACAATTCGCATCGGAACATCGGCCGCGGCCGACAAGGCAGCCGCCATGCCGTCCGATCGCCTGGCAGCACTGCGCTCGGCCCGGCGCTCGCCGATACGACGGCTCTGCTCGATGACCGCCTGGTAGGCGCGCGGGTCCTCGTCGATGAGCGAAGCGGCCGTAGCGCGTATCTGTTCTGCCTCCGCGGTGAGCTCGGCAGCCCGGCTCGCGGTCAGCTGACGGCCCGACAGCCGCGCTGACTTGGCGCACAGGGCCGCCGCCTGGGCCAGGACCAGCGCAGCGGCCGACCCCCCGGCGGGCGCGGGGGCCCCGGCGGCCAGCGCGTCGAGAAAGGCGCCGACGGAAAGCCCGGCGTAACTGTCCTCGCTGCTCACCGGGCTAGGCGCTGAACCCTGGCGCCGGGTAGACAATTGTCTTCGGCTCGGTGAACGTCTCCATCGGGTAGCGCCCGCCGACGCGACCGCGGCCGCTGACACTGCCGGCCCGGCCGCCGAACGGCAGGTGCGACTCCCACAGGTTGGTGGAGGCGTTGATGTTGACCCAGCCGGCCCGCGCCCGCTCAGCGAAGGCCAGCCCGAGTTCCAGGTCCCTGGTGAACACGGCCGTGGTCAGGCCGAACGGCGACGCGTTGGTCAGCTGGAGCGCCTCGGCCGCTGACTGGATCTGGACGATGGGGACGACGGGCCCGAACGTCTCCTCCCGCTCGATCGCCATCCCTGGCGTCACGCGGTCGAGCACGGTCGGCTCGGCGAACAGGTCCGTCGCGAACCCTTGTGCCCGGAGCCCGCCGCAGCATACCCGCGCACCGCCGGCGACCGCGTCGGCGATGTGCCGGTCGAACTTGGCCGCCGTCGCCTCGTTGTTCAGCGGCCCCATGGTCGTCTCCGGGTCGTACGGGTCGCCGAGCCGGACCCGCCCCTTCGTTGCCTCGACCACCCGCTCGGTGAACTCGGCCGCCACGCCCGACTGGACCAGGAACCGCTCGCCGGCCGTGCAACTCTGGCCGGCGCACAGGTAGGCGGCCTCGAGCGCGGCGTCGGCGGCAAGCTCCAGATCGGCATCGTCGAGTATCACCATCGGGCCGTTGCCGCCCAACTCGAGCAGCTGGGTCTTCCCGGCTGCGCGCGCGGCTACCTTGCCTCCTGTCTCAACCGAGCCGACGAACCCGACGCCGGCGACCAGCGGATGCCCGACCACCGCGTCACCGACCACCGGACCTGGACCCGACACGAAGTTGAACAAACCGCTGGGCAGACCCGCGCCCGCCAGGATCTCGGCCAGCAGGGCACAACACGCCGTAGTCGTCGGCGCCGGCACCCAGACGACGGTGTTGCCGGCCGCGAGCGCGGGCGCGAAGATCTCCGCGCCCATCGTGTACGGCCAGTTCCACGGGCTGACGACGCCGATCACGCCGAGCGGCACCCGTGCGGTGAGTACCCGGCGGTCGGCCGAGGTGGAGGCCGGCAGCGTGCCGGCCATCCGCTTGGCGTCCTCGCCGGCCATGGTGAAGTACACCGCGAGCTCGTCGACCTCGTCGTATGCCTCAGCGACGAGCGGCTTGCCCTGGTCCTGCGTCAGCGCCCTGGCAAGCTCTTCGCGCCTTGCGCCGATGCCTGTGACGATCCGCTGGCAGGCGGCGGCCCGGTCGAAGGCGGAGGTCGCGGCCCACTCGCCGAAGGCCGCGGCGGCCGCGACGACCGCGGCGTCCACGTCAGCCTGATCGGCGACTGCGACCGTGGCGAAAGCCTCGCCGGTCGACGGGCTGACCGCGTCGGCAGTGCCGCCGCCGCCTGATCGCCAGCTACCGCCGACGTAGAGCCGGTGTTCCCGCACGGTAGTGATCCCCCGATCCCCGGGGCGAACAGGGCCGGGTAAGCCCTATCGCAGCGTTTCCGGTCGAAGCCTAGGTAAATGCTCCCATGCCTGGCAAGCTCCGGCACCGGGACAAGCGGAAGCGATCTGCGACCGTCCAGGTGCCTACCGCTACGGCCAGCGGTGCGAATAGGTACTACTGTCGCGCTATGACACGAATCCCGTACCTGCGCTACGACGATCTGGACGCCCGCGGTCAGGAGGTGTGGGACGCCGTGGCCGGCTCACGCGGCGGCGAGCTCGTCAACGAGCAGGGCGGCCTGATCGGCCCCTTCAACGCCTTTGTCCACGCCCCTGGCGTGGGCCGGCACCTCAGCGCTCTCGGCGGCAGGCTGCGCTTCAGGACCTCGATCGACCGTCGGCTGAGCGAGCTGGCGATCATCACCGTGGGCGCCGCATGGAAGGCCGAATTCGAGTGGTGGCCGCACGCGCGGATGGCCCGCGAGCACGGGGTCAGCGACGCAGTCGTCGATGCCATCGGCCGCGGGGATGACCCGCCCTTTGATGCCGACGACGAGCGCGCGATCTACACGGTGGCGCGCCAGCTCACCGGCACCGGGCAGCTCGACCAGGAGGCATACGAAGCCGCCCAGCGGCTGCTGGGTGACGAGGGCATGGTCGAGCTCGTGGCGCTGTGCGGCTATTACACCCTCATCTCGTACCTGCTCAACGCCTTCGCGGTGCCGCTCCCCCCTGGCGCTGTGCCGCAGTGGGGCAGCGCCTGAATCGCTCAGAACAGCCGGAGCTCGCCGTCGTCCGCGCCGCGCATGGCTTCGTAGTCGAGAGTGAGGCAGCGGATCCCTCGGTCTTCGGCCAGTACACGGGCCTGAGGCTTGATCTCCTGGGCGGCGAAGATGCCGTGCACGGGGGCGAGCAGCGGATCCCGGTTCAGCAGCTCCAGGTACCTGGTGAGCTGCTCGACGCCGTCGATCTCGCCGCGGCGCTTGACCTCGATGGCGACGCTGGTCCCGAGGGAGTCTCGGCACATCAGGTCGACCGGGCCGATCGCCGTTGGAAACTCGCGGCGGATCAGCCGCCAGCCTTCGCCAAACACATGCAGCTGTACCGCGAGCAGCTCCTGCAGGTGCGACTCGACGCCGTCCTTGACCAGCCCAGGATCGTCGCCGAGTGCGAACGAGGTGTCGCTGACGATCTCTTCGATGCGCACGGTCAGCGTCTCGCCTGACTTACCGGTCACGACCCACTCGGTGGTCGTTTCGGCGAGCCGGCAGGGCGGTGACATCCAGTTCAGCGGCTTGTAGGAGCCGCCGTCGCTGTGCACCAGCACCGAGCCGTCGGCTTTGACGATAAGCAGCCGCAGCGCCGGCGGGAGATGAGCTGAAAGGCGTCCCGCGTAATCCACGCTGCACCTGGCGATCACCAGACGCATGGCGGTAACTGTAGTGTCTCTCGGCATGGGCATGCGCTCGGCGGGCGTCGTCGGCCTGGGCACGATGGGAGCCGGGATCGCGGAGGTCCTGGCCAGGGCCGGCCTGACGGTGACGGTTGTGGAGGCTGATCCCGATGCCCTGTCCAGGGGCATCGCCATCCTGGACGGCTCGCTCCGCAAAGCGGTGTCGCGCGGCAGGCTGGCCGAGGACGAGCACAAGGAGATCGCCGGGCGGGTGCATCCGGCGCCCACGATGGCCAGCATGGCCCATGCCGACCTCGTAATCGAGGTCGTGCCTGAGCAACTGCCGGTCAAGCGCCAGGTGATCGCCGAGCTTGACCAGGTGCTGCGGCCGGAGGCGATCATCGCCACGAACACCTCGTCGCTGTCGGTCACCTCGATCGCGGCGGACTCGGCCCATCCGGGCCGGGTAGTCGGCATGCACTTCTTCAACCCGGCTCCGGTCATGCGGTTGGTTGAAGTCGTGACCACGGTCCTGACCGATCCTGGCGCAGCGCGTGCCGTGACCGCGCTGGCCGGGCGAATCGGCAAGACGCCTGTTCAGGTGACTGACCGCGCGGGTTTCGTCGCCAACGCGCTGCTGCTGCCGTATCTCAACCACGCAGCCTGGCTGCTCGGAACCGGATACGCCACCCGGGAGGACATCGACCTGGCGGTCACGATCGGCATCGGCCTGCCGATGGGGCCCCTCGCCCTGCTTGACCTGATCGGGCTCGACACCTCGCTCGCGATTCTCGAGGCGCTCGAGCGAGAGTTCGGCGGAACCCGCTACACCCCGGCGCCGCTGCTGCGCCGTTTCGCTGATGCTGGCCGCACCGGCCGGAAGAGCGGCCGCGGCTTTTACGCCTACGGGCAGCAGGAGACTCGCGGCGCGGCCGGCTCGCCCGATCAGTCGCGACCAGACCTGGCCGCGGTGTCACCGCCCGGCACGGTGACCGTAATCGGTCCTGGGGCCGTCGCCGGGACCGCCGGCCGGGCGGCGGAGCCGCACTCCGACCGCGCCGCCGAGCTAGGCAGCCTCTTCGAAGCGGCCGGCATCAGCGTCACGAGTAATCCGGCGCATCCGACTGACCTGGTGATTGTTGCGATCGGTCCTGAGGGCGGAGTGCTCGGCCCGGCCAGCGCGGCAGGCCGGGCCGCGGATGCGGTCGGCCTGCACCTGCCGTACCAGAACCTGGCCGAGATCGTGCCAAGCCAGCTGACCTCGGCGGGAGCGCTCGCCGCGGCAGTGGCGCTAGCGACCCGCCTGGGGCTGACCGCCGTCCGCTCGGCCGACCGGCCCGGCCTGCTGGCCGGCGCCCTGCTGTTCGCGCACCTGCGCGATGCCGTGGCGATGGTGGCCGATGGCTATGCGACACCGGCGGACGTGGACACGGCGATGACGCTGGGTTGCGGTTACCCGCGAGGTCCGATGCGCCTGCTCGCCGAGGCCGGAGCGGGTAAGGCGGTGGACGTCCTCTCCGCCATGCACGCCGGCTACGGTGACCCGGCGTTCGCGCCGCCGCCGTTGCTGCGGGAGTACGCGCTCGGCGGACTCCCGGCCCAGGTCAGCGGGGCGAGCTGAGCGTGCGGCCGAAATGGTGGCGGCTGCCGCGCCTTCGCCGATGAGCCCGAGGAAGGCGCGCCGCCTTCCCGGAGAGGTGCCGCGCCGCCCGCGCCGCGCGGGCCGAACGCCGCCGGCGGACCGGGACGCCGGCGAGTCACCCGCGAGGCTCGGGCCGCCGCAGATCCAGGAGTGGCCGGATGGCGAGTGGGTCGTGCGGCAGGTGCCCGGCGCTGCGGCGGCCAAGGAATACCGTTGCCCAGGCTGCGACCAGGAGATCAGGCCAGCTACCGCGCATGTCGTGGTATGGCCGGCCCACACTGAGGGCCTGGCTGAGCGCAGACACTGGCACAATGCTTGCTGGCGGCGCCGCCCGCGCAGGCCTGGGCCGGCCCGCTAGCGGTAGCAGATGCGAGGGGTGCCTGTGGGTGACACCGCAGCGGTCGAGATCAGGGCCAGCACGGTCCTGCCCGCCCGCAGGCGGGACATCGTGCTGCGCACCGCGGACGGCCTCGACCTGGTCGGAGAGCTGGCGCTGCCGCCGCGGAGCGATCCGGTTGCCACGCTCATCTGCCTGCATCCGCTGCCGACGGCCGGCGGGATGATGGACAGCCACGTGCTACGGAAGGCCTCGTTCCGGCTGCCCGCCATGGCCGACCTGGCCGTGCTGCGCTTCAACACCAGGGGAACCTCGTCGGAGCGCGGCACGAGCGCCGGTCACTTCGGCGACGGCGGACCGGAGCGGGAGGACGTCGCGGCGGCCATCGACTTCTGTGTCTCGGCCGGACTGCCGAGGCTGTGGCTGCTTGGCTGGTCGTTCGGCACCGAGCTGGCGCTGATGTGGGGCAACGTGCCCCAGGTCGAAGGCGCGATCCTGCTCTCGCCCGCGCTGCGCCGGGCAACCGACGCCGACCTGGACGCCTGGGCGGCAACCGGGCGCCCGCTCGTCGTTCTGGTGCCCGAGTTCGACGACTACCTGCGACCCGATGAGGCCAGGGCCCGGTTCGCCCGCATACCGCAGGCGCAGCTGATCGCGGTAGAGAAGGCGAAGCATCTCTGGGTGGGGGAGACTTACGTGCGCATCGTGCTGAATGAGATAGTGCGGCTGCTGAATCCTGCTGCCTGGCCGCTTCCCGACCAGTGGCCCGCGGCCGCGCCGCATTCTGGTGACACCGCCCCCCCGCCGCAGTCCGGCGGGTGAAAGGAACGATCGTGAGCCTGTTCGACCTCTCGGGCAAGACGGCCTTCGTGACGGGGGCCTCGCGGGGCATCGGCCGTGCCATCGCCGTGGCGCTGGCGCAGGCCGGCGCCGACATTGCGCTCGTGGCGCGCAGTGCATCCGGACTCGCCGACACCGCCGACGATGTCACGGCGGTCGGCCGCAAAGCCATCGTCATTCCCGCCGACGTGACCGATCAGGCGGGCGTCGCCGACGCGGTAGCGGCAGCGATCGACCAGCTAGGTCACGTGGACATCGTCGTGAACAACGCGGGTGGGTCGAACTTCATGGTCAGCTTCCGTGACTTGCGGCTGTCAGGCTGGGACAAGCTGATGAGGCTGAACCTGAGCTCCGCCGTCTATGTCTGCCACGCGTTCGCCGGTCACCTGCTCGATCGCGGTTCCGGGTCGGTGATCAAC
>DASWGE010000493.1:0-2702 GCA_036393895.1 Streptosporangiaceae bacterium
TAAAGATGGCGACCGCGACCCGGCCGCCCGAAGTCGTCGCGCCGGGGAACCCGCGGGCGAAGGCCAGGATGAAAACGACAAGCAGAGCTCCGAAAAGGCCATCTCGCTGCGCCCTGCTCGGACGTATCACGGTCATGAGTCACGCCTGCGCTATGTCCGGCCGCCAATTACAGCCGCCGGTCCGGATTCCATTGTGCAATGCGGTTCGCTGCATGCGGTCTGCGGTCGTGCCGCAAGCAGAGCTAGCCGCTTAGTGAATCACCGAAGGCAGGCTGACGCCGAAGCCCCTGACCGCGAGCTTCAGCAGTGCGCAGCCTGCTGAACGATGGTGGGCATGATCGCCAGTCAGGGGCATTCCGGGATCGGCCATGAGGAGTGCGATATTCAGTTGCGGCGGGCGAGGACGCCTGGCAGCCTCGGGTCACAATGACAGGCGCCTGGCAGCCTCGGGTCACAATGACAGGCGTCAGCACCGCCGGCAAGCGGGCGGAGCTGCTGAGCAGAGGGGAGCGCTGACGAATGACCGTCGATTCGCGAATCATGCTGCCCGTACTCTGCTCAAGGAGCCCTTCTCGTGCCCGATCAGGCATTTACCAGCCGCCGCAAGCGGCGTTTTGACGACGACGACGCACCAGCTTTCGCCAAGCGAGACCGGCACCGTCAGCGGCTGCAGCCCGAGTGCTCACTCGACGCCGCGGATGGCCTGCCCGACGGCGACCGATGGTCAACCTGGGACCAATGCTCGCCCACGGAGCGCGGCCCTCGGCCGTACCCGGATTGGCTGGTCACCGATCTAGGCGCCACCGATACCGAGCTCGGGATACTCAAGACCGGCAAGGAGGCCGACGTCTTCCTGCTGCGCCGGGCTATGCCGGGGACGGACAGGTTTTGCCTGCTCGCGGCCAAGCGGTACCGGGCGGCGGAGCATCGGCTGTTCCACCGCGACCTCGAGTACACCGACGGCAGGCGCGTCCGCGAGTCCCGCGACAACCGGGCTATGGCCCGCAGGACCGCTACCGGCCGTGCGATGATCGCGCAGCAGTGGGCCAGGGCCGAGTTCGCAGCGCTGGGCCGGCTGCATCAGGCTGGCGTGCCGGTTCCCTATCCGGTCCAGGTGACCGGGACCGAGCTGCTGCTCGAGTTCATTGGCGAGCCAGACGGGACCGCGGCGCCGAGGCTCGCAGAAACCCGCCCGGGCGGTGCCGAGCTCGCGGCCTTCTGGGCCCAGCTCGTCGCAGCGCTGAGCGGGCTGGCCGCCCTTGGGTTGGCCCATGGCGACCTGTCCGCCTACAACGTGCTTGTTCACCGCGGCCGGCTTGTCATGATCGATCTGCCGCAGGTGATCGACGTGATATCGCACCCACGGGGCGGCGACTTCCTCGACCGTGACGCCGCCAACGTCGCGAACTGGTTCACCGCCCGAGGATTGGACAGGAGCGAACCCGCCCCAGCCAAGCTGGCCGCGCTGCTGCGCTACGAAGCGCGCCTCAACTAGGGCGAGCGCGAGCGCGAGATCAACGGGGGCGCCTTGCAGCTGCTGCAGCGACAGGGGTGCGCCCCGGTTGCGGTGGCTCAGGGCGGTGGAAGCTGGCGAGTCGGAAAAGCGTTAGCCAACGGTGGCCCTGCCGACGATCCTTATCCTGGGCCCGTCATGCCCCCACGGAGACTGCCGCCTTGCCGCCAACACCCGCCGAGCTTCGCTCGCTCCTGCCGGGCCTGATGCTGCGTGACCAGCATCGCCTCGGCCGCCGGATCGAGCGCGCTGTTGCGCTGCGCGCGGAGACGTCGCGGCAGAAGGCGCTCGGCGAGCTCTTCGCCGAGGTCGAGACGGCAGCGGCCCGGTTCGATGCACGCAGGCTCGCGGTGCCGGCCATCAGCTATCCGGCCGAGCTTCCGGTCAGCCAGCGGAGAGACGAGATCGCCGCAGCGATCCGCGACCACCAGGTCGTTATCGTTGCTGGCGAGACGGGCT
The DNA here is from genome assembly GCA_036393895.1 of Streptosporangiaceae bacterium. Lineage (GTDB taxonomy): Bacteria > Actinomycetota > Actinomycetes > Streptosporangiales > Streptosporangiaceae > Chersky-822. The sequence goes on from DASWGE010000493.1 coordinate 1,973, forward strand.
CAGGCAAGACCACCCAGATCCCGAAGATCTGCCTGGAACTCGGCCGGGGCGTGGCCGGGCAGATCGGTCACACCCAGCCTCGTCGGCTCGCTGCGCGGACCGTGGCCGAGCGCATCGCCGAGGAACTGGGGACCGAGCCAGGCACCGCGGGGCGTTCCGAGGGGTCGTCCCACCGGACCAGCAGCGTCGTCGGCTACAAGGTCCGATTCACCGACACGTCGAGTGACAGCACGCTGATCAAGCTGATGACCGACGGCATCTTGCTGACCGAGATGCGCCACGACCGGCGGTTGCTGCGCTACGACACGCTGATCATCGACGAGGCGCACGAGCGCAGCCTGAACGTCGACTTCATCCTCGGATACCTGCGCCGGCTGCTGCCCAGCCGTCCCGACCTCAAGGTGATTATCACTTCGGCCACTATCGACCCCGAGCGGTTCAGTATGCATTTTGCCGGAGGCGAATCAGAGAAACACAGTGGTGGAGCGCCCATCATCGAGGTGTCGGGGCGCACCTATCCCGTCCAGGTCCGCTACCGGCCGCTGGTGCCGGATGCCGCCGGGACCGAGCAGAGCATTCCGGCGGCTGAACCGCGCGACCAGGTGCAGGCCATCGCCGACGCTATCGCCGAACTGCGGGCTGAAGGGCCAGGCGACATCCTGGTCTTCCTCAGCGGCGAACGCGAAATCCGGGACACCGCCGACGCCCTGACCGGCGACGGCTACGCCGA
>DASWGE010000494.1:0-3778 GCA_036393895.1 Streptosporangiaceae bacterium
TGGTGAAGAAACCGGAGAACGGCGGCACGCCGATGATCGCCAGGTAGCCGAAGGTGAACGTCACGAAGGTGATCTTCATGGCCGTGGCGAGGCCGCCGAACCGGCGCATGTCGACATCGTCGTTCATCGCGTGCTTGACCGCTCCGGCGCCGAGGAAGAGCCCGGCCTTGAAGAAACCGTGCGAGAGCAGGTGGGCGATCGCCAGCGCGTAGCCGGCCGGGCCGAGCCCCGCGGCCAGCATCATGTAGCCGATCTGGCTCATCGTCGATCCGGCCAGCGCTCTCTTGATGTCGTCCTTGGCGCAGCCGATGATCGCGCCGAACAGCAGCGTGGCGGCTCCGACGATCGCGACGAGCAGCCTGGCGTTGGCCGACAGGTTGAAGATCGGCGCGGAGCGCACGATCAGGTAGACCCCGGCGGTCACCATCGTCGCCGCGTGGATCAGCGCCGAGACGGGCGTCGGGCCCTCCATGGCGTCAAGCAGCCAGGATTGCAGCGGCAGTTGCGCGGACTTGCCGCACGCGCCGAGCAGCAGCAGCAAGCCGATGGCCGTGATCGTGGTTGCGCTGGCGTGGTGCGCCGCGCTGAATACGCCAGCGAAGCTGACCGAGCCGAAGGTCGCGAACATCAGCATGATGCCCAGCGACAGCCCGGCGTCACCGACCCGGTTCGCGACGAACGCCTTCTTCGCCGCGACCGCCGCGGCCGGCTTGAACTGCCAGAACCCGATCAGCAGGTAGGAGGCCAGGCCGACGCCCTCCCAGCCGGCGTACAGCGCGACGTAGTTGTCCGCCAGCACGAGCAGCAGCATGGCGGTGATGAAGAGGTTCAGGTAGCCGAAGAACCTGCGCCGCTCGGGGTCGTGCGACATGTAGCCGATGGAGTAGATGTGGATGAGCGAGCCCACGCCGGTGATAAGCAGCACGAAGCAGATCGACAGCGGGTCCAGCAGCAGTCCGATGTTGGCGTGGAACCGCCCGATGGCCGGTATCCACGTGTAGACCTGCACCTCCCGGCTGCGCTGCCCGGCCGGGTAGCTCACCATGGCGACGAAGGCGATCACGCCGTAGCAGAAGGCGGCCAGCGACATCGCGCATCCGAGCAGGTGACCCCAGGCGTTCGTGCGCCTGCCGCCGAGCAGCAGCACCACCGCTCCGGCCGTCGGGAAAGCCAGGAGCAGCCAGGCCAGCCGCTGCACGCCGACGGCCGGCAGCGTCGTTATTGCGGCGGCGTGCGTGACCGTCCCGGCCAGCCCGCCAGCAAGAGAGCCTGTCAAGGCCTACCCTCCACGTCCTTCATTCCTGGCCCCGTGCGGTCAGTACTTGAGCAGGTTGGCATCATCGACCGACGCCGACCTGCGGGCGCGGAAGATCGAAGTCAGGATGGCCAGGCCCACGACGACCTCGGCCGCCGCCACGACCATCACGAAGAACGCGATTAGCTGGCCGGTGAGGTCACCGTGCAGCCTGGCGAACGCGACGAAGGCGAGGTTGACCGCGTTGAGCATCAGTTCGACGCACATGAAGACGACCAGGGCGTTCCTGCGAACCAGAACGCCGACAGCGCCGATGACGAACAAGATCGCCGCGAGCGCGACATAATTGGCCGGGCTGATCACCGGTCCTCCTCCTGCCCATTGGCCTGCACCGGGGCCTCAGGGGCCCGCTCATGGGCCTGCGCCTCAGCCCCGCCTCCCGGACCACCGTGACCCGCTGGGCGCCCGGGGCGCCCGGGGTCAGGCCCTGCGCGCTCCTGTTCGGCGCCGATGACTTCGCCGCCGATCGCCGACCTGGCCGATGCCCGGGCTTCGGCTGCCCGGTTGACGAGCACGCCGCTCACGGACAGCCGCGACTGCGTTCCGTCGGGGAGCAAAGCAGGCATGTCCACCGCGTTGTGCCGCGCGTACGTTCCTGGACCGGGCAGCGGCGTGGGCCGGCCGCTGGCCACCCGCCGCCTCGAGAGCGTCCGCTGCGTCGGCTTCGGGCTCGTGCGCTCCCGGTGCGCGAGCACCATGGCGCCGAGGGCAGCGGTGATCAGCAGGGCGCTTGTCACTTCGAAGGGGAAGACGTAGGTCGTGAAGATGAGCCTGGCCAGGCCGCTGATGTTCTGCGCGCTGTTGCGGGCGCCGGCGGGGGCTGCCTGGCCGATCGCGGCGTGCCCGACCACCAGGATCAACAGCACGAGCAGCGCGATCCCAGCCAGCCCGGCGAAGACCCGCTGGCCCCTGATCGTCTCGACGACCGCGTCGGACGCGGTGATGCCCACGATCATGATCACGAACAGGAACAGCATGAGCACGGCACCGGTGTAGACGATGACCTGCACGAATGCGAGGAACGGCGCGCCTTGCATGGCGTACATCCCGGCGAGGATCAGCATGACGACCGCGAGCAGGATCGCGCAGTGCACGGCACGCCTGGTGAGGATCATGCCGAGCGCCGCGGCGACGGCGATGACGGCGAGGACCCAGAAAGTGGCGACCTCCGTGTTGCTGCTCGCGCTCGCGGCCAGCACGACCGGATGGGCCATCACGCACCTCCCGCGCCGTCAGCGGGCGCACCGGCGGCACGGCCGGCCTCGCTGGCGCCCGCGCTGCCGGCTCCGGGGGCCTCCCCGCGGCTGCGCGCGAGCATGCTCAGCAGGTCAACGGGCTGACCGGCCGCGAACGACGGACCGAGGCGGTAGTAGTCCTGCTCGGAGTCACCGAGCCGCATCGGATGCGGCGGCGCTTCCATCCCGGGCTGCAGCGGCGCGACCAGCTGCTCCTTGGTCCAGATCAGGCTCTCCCGGTTGTCGTCCGCCAGTTCGTAGTCGTTGGTCATCGTCAGGGCCCTGGTCGGGCAGGCCTCGACGCACAGGCCGCACAGGATGCACCGCAGGTAGTTGATCTGGTAGACGGCGCCATACCGCTCGCCGGGGGAATACCGCTCAGACTCGGTGTTTTCGGCGCCCTCGACGTAGATGGCGTCCGCCGGGCAGGCCCAGGCGCACAGTTCGCAGCCGATGCATTTCTCCAGGCCGTCTGGCCAGCGGTTGAGCTGGTGCCTGCCGTGGAACCGCGGCGCGGTCGGCTTCTTCTCTTCCGGGTACTGGACGGTGTCGACCTTGCGGAACATCTGCCGGAAGGTGACCGCGAATCCCTTGACCGGGTTGAGGAAATCAAGCACCTGTGACCTCCTTGACCCCCGAGTCCGGCGCCTCGTCCTGCAGCGCGGGCGCGCTGGCCGAAAGGCCGTGGTAGTGCGGCAGGTCCATCGGCGGCACCGGGAAGGTGCCTACGTCCTGCTCGGCCTCGGCCTCATCAGCTTCGGCGCGCTCCCTGGCGGTGCGCGCGGCGGCGAAGTCCCAGCTGAAGGCCAGCGCCAGCAGGACTAGCACGATGCCGGCGCCGATGATGTAGACGCCCGGGCTGCCGCCCTCGCGGCGCCAGACCCGGAGCGTAGCGATCAGCAGGGTCCAGGCCAGCCCAGCCGGAATAAGAATCTTCCAGCCCAGCTGCATCAGCTGGTCGTATCTGATCCGTGGCAGCGACCCGCGCAGCCAGACGAACAGGAACAGGAACAGGCCGAGCTTGGCCAGGAACCACAGCACCGGCCACCATCCGCTGCTGGCGCCCGACCAGACCGAGATGGGCCACACCGGGTGCCAGCCGCCGAGGAAGAGCGTAGTGGCCAGTGCCGACACGGTGATCATGCTGATGTATTCGGCGAGGTAGAACAGCGCGAACTTCAGCGAGGAGTACTCGGTGTGGTAGCCGCCGACTAGCTCGCCCTCGCCC
>DASWGE010000495.1:0-4098 GCA_036393895.1 Streptosporangiaceae bacterium
ACCTCAACCGCACGCTTCACTTCCGGGTCTATGAGATGGCCGGCTCACCCTTGCTGCTGGCTCTCATGCGCCTGCTCTGGCAGTCGTTCCCGCAAGGACCGCAGGTGGCACGACCCCGTGACGAATCCGTCGCCGAGCACAGAGAGCTTATCGAGGCGCTCCGGGACCGTGATGCTGTCCGCGCCCAGGCCATTACCCAGCAACACATCCTCGGAGCTATCCGCTACCTCGAATAAAGAACAAATTCTCCTCTGCGCATCATCTATCAGCTGGCAGACCCGCTCCGGCGTGATCGGCAACCGCGTCGGCACGCTGGGCGTCCCGAGGGCGTCACCCACGGCGCTGGCGATTGCCGCGCCCACGGCGGTGATCCCTCCTTCGCCTGCGCCCTTGGCGCCGAGGGGGTTCGACCGAGAAGGGTAATCCTCGGTCACGAGCGTGCCGACGTCGGGCGCCTCGTGAGCGGACGGCAGCAGGTAGTCGATGAGGCTCGCGGTGAGCGGCTGGCCCTCGGGGCTGTACGCCACCTCCTCGAACAATGCCCCGCCGATACCCTGCAGCGCCCCGCCGACGAGCTGCCCCTCCACCGTGGCCGGATTGATCGCATGGCCGACTTCGTACGCGACGAAGTAGCGGAGGACCCTGATGGCGCCGGTGCCCGGATCGATCTCGACCTGGGCCAGATGCACACCATAGGGGTAGGTCATGTGGTCCACGGAGAACTCCCGCCTGGCACCGAGCGGACCGGGTGGCAGGTCCGTGCCTGCGGGCCGGTCCGCGAGTGCCGCGGCGATCTCACCGAGTGTGACCGACACGGCCGCCGGGCCGCCCCGCTCCCCAGGCTGACCCTGCGATCCGGCCTGCGCTGCAGATGCGAGATTGACACGCCCGCCGGCCAGGCGCAGTTCCGCATCGCCCGCACCCAGCAGGACGGCGGCGGCCTGCCGGGCAAGAGCACCTGTCGCCTCGGCTGCGCGGAGGACAGCCGAGCCTCCCACGACGGTCGAGCGGCTGGCCCATGAGCCGACCCCGTCGCCAAGCATCTCGGTGTCGCCGGCGATGACACGGACGTTGTCCAGGCAGACACCCAGCACGTCGGCCGCTATCTGGGCGAGCACAGTCTCGATGCCCTGGCCGAGCGATGTGCCACCGACCGTCACCTGGACCCTGCCAGCGTGATCGACCTGCACCTCAGCGACCTCGTAGGGGCCGAGGCCGCTCTTCTCGAGGAACACCGCCATCCCGGTGCCAACGAGACGGCTTGCGCAGCGGCGCTCCCGCGCTTCCTGTACCCAGGACAGGTAACCGGACTCGGTCATTGCCCGCTCAAGGAGGCCCGGGTAGTCCCCCTCATCGAGGACCACATCGGTGCCGAGCGCGCGCATGGACCGGTCGCAGGGCAGCTCACCGGGTCCGAGCAGGTTCCGCCTGCGGAGCTCGACCGGGTCGATGCCTAGCACGGACGCGGCTGTGTCGAGCATGCGCTCACGGGCGAAGGTGCCCTCGTACCGGCCCGGCGCGCGGTAGGTGCCACACGGGGTCTTGTTCGTCACCGCCACGTGAGCCGTCGCTTCGAAGCTGGCCATCCGGTACGGGCCTGGCAGCATGCTGACGGTGAGCTCGGGAACGGTCAGGCCATGTGTCCTGATGTAGGCGCCGTTGTCGTGCCAGATCTCGTCGCGTATCGCGAGCAGCCGCCCGCCGGAGTCGAAAGCCCCGGCGATGCGGTGCGCCTGATCGCGGGAATGGTTGACGGCGACCAGGTGCTCTGCGCGGTCCTCGGTCCACTTGACCGGCCGACCGAGCAGCCGCGCCAGATAGGCCACCAGGATGTCCTCCGGATACAGCTCGCCGCGCACCCCGAAGCCCCCGCCCGCGTCGCACCAGTGCATCCGGACCTGCGCCGGCGGGATACCCAGCACCTCGGCGATCACCCGGCGATTGAAGTGCGGGACCTTCGTCGCTCCCCAGACGTCGAGCGACTGCCCGGCCTCATCCCATTCGGCCAGCAGGCTGCGCGGCTCGATCGGGACCGCGGTCTGCCGGCCGATCACGACGTCAAGCTCGACCACATGCGCCGCATCGCGAAACGCCGCCGCCACGTCGCCGAACGACGCGGTCACCACGGCCACCTCGTTTGGCAGCCGATGGAACAACTGCGGCGCACCGGCTCCGCAGGCCGCCCGCGCGTCGCGTACCGGCGCGAGCTCGGCGTAGTCGATGGCGACGAGGTCGGCTCCATCCTCGGCCTGATACGGATCGTCGGCTACCACGACCGCCACCGGCTCACCCACGTAGCGGACCCGGCCCTGGGCCAGCACCGGCTGCAGGTAGGCCAGCAGATCGCTCGGATCTGGGCTAACCCGTACGGGAATCGGCGGCAGGCTGACGTCGGCGGCGGTCAGGACTGCCCGGATGCCGTCCAGCGCCAGCGCGCCTGATGTGTCCACCGCACCCAGCATGGCGTGCGCGACTTGCGAGCGGACGACGCGCATCCAGAGCTGGCCTGGCCGGTCCTCGTCGTCCGCGAAACGGCCAGCGCCCGTGAGCAGCCTGGGATCCTCGAGTCGCCCAACCCGGCTGCCGACGTAGCTCATCAGCTTCCGGCGCCGTCGTCCGCGGCTGCCCGCACCGCGCGGAGGATGCCCTGGTACCCGGTGCACCGGCACAGGTTCGACGCGACAACTTCGCGGATCTCCTCGTCCGTCGGCGACGGCGTCTCCCGCAGGAACGCCGTAACGAGCATCAGGAAACCCGGCGTGCAGAACCCGCACTGCAGGCCGTGGTGATCGGTGAATGCCTGCTGCAGCGGGCCGAGCTCCTCGGGCGTGCCGAGCGCCTCCACCGTCTCCACCGACCTGCCATCGGCCTGGACACCGAACATGAGGCAGGAACGCGCAGGCAGCCCGTCCACCAGCACCGTGCACGCACCGCAGATACCGTGCTCGCAGCCGACGTGTGTGCCGGTGTACGCGAGGTCGTGGCGCAGCACATCGGCGAGGGTGCGGCGCGGCTCGACGGCCAGTTCGTGCTCGGTGCCGTTCACCGTGATACGGATCGAATGAGCGTCGGTCACTTTGCCTCCTTCCCGTCGCCGGGCGGGTCACTGCTAGTAGCAGCGGCGATCGCTGCGATGACATCCGCTGGGCGGATGGGGATGCGCTCGACGCAGGCGCCTACCTGGGCAAGCGCGTCGTTGACGGCGTTCAGGACGGCTGCGGGAGCGCCGATGGTGCCGCCCTCCCCCATGCCCTTCGAGCCGGTCGGCGTCCGCGGCGTGGGTGTGCACAGGTGGTGTATCTCGAACTCCGGCAGGTCCGCCGCAGTCGGGACGAGGTAATCGACGAAGCTGCCGGAGACGGGCTGGCCGGTCTCGTCGAAGCACAGCTCCTCGAAGAGCGCGGCGCCTATCCCCTGAGCGACGCCGCCGGCCACCTGGCCGTCGACGATCATCGGGTTGATCATCACGCCGCAGTCCTCGACGACGACGTACCGGACCAGGCGCACGCCGCCGGTGCTGGGCGACACCTCGACAACTGCACCGTGGGTCGCATTCGAGAAGGTTCCCTCGGGGTCGAAGGACGCCGTTGCCTCCAGGCCCCGGCCCAGCCCGTCCGGGAGCAGGTGCGCGGCGTGATGGGCGGTCCTGGCGAGCTCGGCGATCGTTACCGACGTGGCGGGATCACCGCGCACCTGGGCCATGCCGTCGACCAGTTCCAGGTCGGCGGGCGCGGCTTCCAGCATGTGCGCGGCGATCTCCCGCAGCTGGCCAGCCAGGTCTGCCGAGGCGCGGGCGATCGCCCCGCCGCCAGCCACTATCGAGCGGCTGGCAAAGGTGCCCCAGCCGTGCGGCACGAGTTCGGTGTCGCCCTGCCGGAGCCGGATCCGGCCCGGATCGATGCCGAGGGCGTCCGCGGCGATCTGCGCGTACGTGGTGGCGTGGCCCTGCCCGTGTGAGTGCGTGCCCGTCATCACGATCACGCTCCCGCTCGGGTCCATCCGCACGGTCGCCCGCTCATAGCCGGGCACGATGGTCATCTTGCGCATCCCGAATGACGCGGTGCCGTAAGCGGTGGGCTCCACGAAGCAGGCCAGCCC
>DASWGE010000496.1:0-5863 GCA_036393895.1 Streptosporangiaceae bacterium
GCATACAGCATCGCCTTGTTGCTGTTGGCGGCCGCGGCGATCCGGTCCACGCGGGCGCCGGCGATGCCGTGCTCGGTGAACTCCTCGGTGGCGGCGGCCAGGATGCGCTTCTTCGTGTCCTCCGCGTTCCTCGCCATGGGCTTCAGCTTACAACCAACTAGTCAGTTGACAAGCTATCTGGCAGAGCCTTACGTTGGTAGTTACCAACTAGATGGTTACCTGGAGGTGGCAGCGTGGCACGATCAGCAATGATCGCACTCGGCGGCGACCTGCGGGTCGGCCGTATCGGCTACGGCGCGATGCGCCTCACCGGCCCGAACCTCTGGGGCGAATACGCCGACCGTGACGGCGGCATCGCGCTTCTGCGGCACGCCGTCGAAGCTGGCGTGACCCTGATCGACACCGCTGATGTCTACGGACCGCACACTAATGAACTGCTGATCCGTGAAGCTCTGCTCCCCTACCCCGAACATCTGGTCATCGCGACTAAGGGAGGCTTCGTTCGCGGTGGCCCGGTCGGCCCTCGTCCGACCCTGATCGACGCGATCGGCAACGCCACCTACCTTCGGCAGTGCGCTTACCTGAGCGCCCGGCGCCTCGGGGTCGAGCGGATCGACCTGTACTACCTGCACAGCGGCCGCGCGAAGGATGCCTCGTTTGAAGACCAGGTCGGCACTCTCGCGGAGCTGCGCCAGCTTGGCCTGATCCGGCATATCGGTCTCTCGAACGTGACCGCTGCCCAGCTGCGCGCAGCACGCCAGATCGTCGATATCGCCGCCGTCTCTGCCCACTTCAATGTCGTCGCCCGCGAGCAGGCGGCGGTGCTCGAGGCGGCCCTCGAAGCGGGCGCTGTCTTTGTGCCGTGGCAGCCGGTATCACTCACGGCGCCGGGCTCACCTTCCGACACTGGCGGTCCGGCGGCGGTCCGTCGCGTGCTGGAGCCCATTGCGTCCCGGCACGGCGCGACCATCTCGCAGATCACGCTCGCCTGGCTACTGGCACGATCGCCTGAAATCATGCCCGTACCCGGCACCACGAGCATTGCCCACGTTCGGGAAAACCTCGATGCGCAAGACATCGAACTAAGTCGTGAGGACATTTACTCGATCGACAGCATCTCTCCGGAACGCACGGGCATCCAGTCCCCGCCGCCGGGCAGCAGCGTAACGCCAGGCACTCAGTGATCCGCGGACTCGATGCCGAACCATTCGGGCAGCACGCGCAACCTCTCGACTGCCACGGGGGCAAAGTGCCCGCCGGCTCCGGGCGCTGCCCATCCGAAGAAGTGGGGGGAATCTCATGAGGTACAGGCTTTTGGGTAAGTCGGGCGTGCGGATCTCGGAGGTGGCGCTGGGCACGATGACCTCCGGCGAAGACTGGGGCTGGGGGGCATCGGCAGATGTCAGCGCGAGGATCCTGGACCTGTTCGCCGACGCTGGCGGCAATGTCATCGACACCGCCGACGTCTACACCAACGGGACGTCGGAAACCATCCTCGGCGAGCTGCTTAAAGGGCGCCGCGACCGGTTCGTGCTCGGCACCAAGTTCACCAACCAGACCGACCCGGGTGATCCGAACAGCGCCGGCAACCACCGCAAGAAGATAGTCACCTCGATCGAGGCGAGCCTGCGCCGGCTGCAGACCGACCACATCGACCTGTACTGGGTGCATGCCCGTGACGTCCTCACTCCGGTCGAGGAGCTGATGCGTGCCCTGGACGACCAGGTCCGGGCCGGCAAGATCCTTTACCCCGCAGTGTCGGACTGGGCGGCATGGGAGATCGCCGAAGCCTGCACCGCCGCAAGGCTGCGTGACTGGTCCCCGTTCACCGCGGTCCAGCTGCGGTACAACCTGCTCGACCGCTCCCCGGAGCGGGAACTGCTGCCCATGGCCAGCGCGTCTGGCCTGCCGGTGTTTACCTGGGGCCCGCTTGCCGAAGGACGGCTCACCGGCAAATACCTCAGCGGCCACACCGGCCGGGCGACCGAGGCCGGACGCGCCTACACCCGTGCCGGCAGCGACGACATCGTCCGCGACGTCGCCGCCATCTCCCGCGAAATCGGCTGCTCACCCGCGCAGGTGGCCCTTTCCTGGCTGCGGCAGCAGCCCGGCACGGTCATCCCGCTGATCGCGGCCCGCACCGAAGACCAGTTCCGCGACAACCTCGCCGCCACCGGCGTGCATCTCAGCCAGGAGCACCTGGACCGCCTCGACGCACTCAGCCGTCCCACGCTCGGGTTCCCCGCCGACGTCATGCGGGAAGCCTCCGTCGTCGCCGGGGTCTACGGCGCCCAGCTACCCGACATCGACGACCCCCGCGCGCAGGCCGTGCGCCGCACCACCACCCGCACCTAGTGATGGAGGTATCCCTTCAGCTACTCGGCTCGGGCCATGAAGCGTTCGTGCAACAAGCCGGCCCGCGGACAAGTCATGACGCGGGTAAGCCCGCCACCGTCGCCAGCCGCAGCCTCGCGCCAGCGCGCCAGCAGGAACCCGGACCGCGCGGCGAGGCCGCCAGCGCGGGCCTGCGGCGTCACGTACCCGGCCCCAGGCGCCCGGACTCGGCCAGGTCGTACCGGCGGGAGACCCGCATGGTCGCCGCCGTGGCCCTGCTCGCCCTGGCCGCGGGCGTCATGTCCGGCCGTTCGCGGGCCAGTTCTGGGGCCACCACGCGCTGCTCGCCGGGCTCGCCTCCAGCGCGATCGTCGTGCTGCTGTCGGCCGCGCTGGCCAGCGAGGCATTCGAGCGCCGCCTGCGCCGGCGCTGACGGGTGCTCGCCCAGTACGTGATGCTTGAGCTCGTCCGCAACGGGCGGTTGGCCTGGACCGTGGTGACGGACCTGGCGGGCCTGATGCCCTCGACGCGCACACGACGGCGTCGCTAGATGCCGCCGCCGGCGCGGTGCGCGACACTCCGGGCCAGGCTACGGCGAGCCGCACGCTGGTCGCGGACGACAACCGGCGCCGGCAGCTGACGTTCGGGCCAGGCATCGGCACGACGGTCACCCAAACGATGATGTCGGCCGCTGCGGCGTCGCCGACCGCGCAGCCCTCAGATGCGGGCCATGTCGACAAACCGGCTGTAGTGGCCCTGGAACGCCACTGTCACGGTCGTCGTCGGCCCGTTCCTGTGCTTGGCCACGATGAAGTCCGCTTCGCCGGCCCGCGGCGACTCCCGCTCGTAGGCATCCTCCCGGTGCAGCAGGATCACCACGTCACTATCCTGCTCAATGCTGTTGTGGGCGAAGATGCCATCGGCGATGAAATTGTGGGTGCCCTTCACGGTTGCGTCAAAGACCGGGCATGGGCCTAGCGGCTCGATGCTCTTTATCCGATCCCAGAAGATGTCCGTCGTGGCGGCTGCCTCAAGGACCAGCGAGTTGAGCGCCGTTGCGCAGCGCAGGAGGCGCTCCCGGGACGGGCAGCTCTTGTACAGGGCCGAGCCGCAGTAGTGAGTGCCGATTGCCGCCTGGAACTGGCGCTCGGTCAGCCCGGCGCGCAGCCGCTCGGTCTTGACCAGGTTCCATACCTCGATGGGCACGGTGTCGGCATTGGTATTCGCGGACTTGTCCTCTAGGGCGGCGAGCATTTGGAGGGCTGTCTCGCCGCGGCGGCCATGCACGCCCACATCGCGGCAGAAGGTGCGCAGGCTGGGCCCGTCGGCGATGATCACATGGTAGGAGGGCTTGTAGCCGGTTTTGCTGACCTCCCGGATGCGCGCCACGATTCCCAGCCGTCCTAGCAGGCGCGCCACGCCATCGGCTAGCTGGCGGCTCGATGAGGAGTAGTAGGCCTTCGGGACCGACGTCCCTTGCGGGTTCCAGACCGGTCCATCGGTCGCCCACAGGTGCCGCAGGAACACCGCTATCTCATTGTCACCCGCGGCGTACAAAGCTTCCGGGACGCGCTTCTCGTAGGACCTCAGGTTGTCGATACCGAGCTCACGGAACCAGATGTGCAGGGGGTTGTGGCGCCCGTGCGTGCAGCGGTAAGAGGCTGGCAGGTAGGTATGCCACCACGTCTTCTGGGCCACTCGCCGGGGGGTGATGCCGAACTCCGCGGCTGCCGCGCCTTCGACGAAATCAAGATTGGCCTCATCATTCGAGGTGTAGTGGACTGGCTGGTTGCGCAGGACGCAGCCATCCCCGATGAGGTGAGCCAGCAGGCCGAGCCGACCCTCGGTCCAGCCCAAGCCTGCAGTGATAGGCGCCGGCACTCGCCGGGGTATGGCGATCCGGCTGCCTGCCGATAGCTCTTGCAACGGGCGCCAGCCCTCGAAGGTGAGGAACGGGTGATTCCCGGAAGCCTTGACCTCGCGCCCAGACGCGAGCTTGAGGCGGTAGACATCCTTCACCCCGGCGTGGAAGACATTCGTAATGGGCGCGGCGACGACGCGATTTTGCTCGTCCAGTGACCAGACGGTCGAGCCCTCGTGTCCGTTGTCGAGCAGTTCCTGGAAGGTGACCGGCGCCCCGGTGTCCGCACGCAGGAGGGTCGTGTCGGCGGTGAGGCACCCGCTCTCGCGTAGATCTGAGAGCATTGGACGCTTATCGGTCCTTTGCTCCGGACCGCGATTCAGCTGCGCTACAGCAATCACCGGCACGTTCAGTTCCTTCGCCAGGAGCTTGAGCGAACGGGACAGCTCAGAAACCTCCTGCTGCCGGTTCTCCACGCGCTTCGGCGAGGTCATCAGCTGCAAGTAGTCGATGATCACGAGCCGCAGGTCATGCTGCTGCTTCAGACGGCGGCACTTGGCCCGGATCTCCATCATCGACAGGTTCGGCGAGTCATCGATGAACATGGGCGCGTTGGCAACCTCGCTCATCCGGCGTGCCAGCCGGGTCCAGTCTTCGTCGCTCATCTGCCCGGTCCGCATTGAATGCAGCGCGACTCGCGCTTCTGCCGACAACAGCCGCATGGTGATTTCGTTACGGCTCATCTCAAGGCTGAACATCACCGACGTCAGCCCGTGCTTGATCGACGCCGCCCGGGCAAGATCTAGGGCCATTGTCGACTTCCCTAGGGCCGGCCTAGCCGCGATCACGATCATCTGGCCGGGATGCAGCCCGTTGGTCAGTGCATCCAGGTCAGCGAACCCGGTGGGCACGCCGGTCATCGTTCCGCCACGGCTCCCGATTGCCTCGATCTCGACGAGCGCATCCGGCATGATCTCCGACAGCGGCAGGTAATCGTCGCTGACCCGGCGCTCGGTCACGCCGTAGACCTCGGCTTGCGCCCGGTCGACGAGCTCGTCGGCGTCGCCATCCCCGGCGTAGCCGAGCTGCACGATCCGGGTACCGACCTCCACCAGGCGGCGCAGGATCGCCCGCTCACGCACGATCCTCGCGTAGTAACCGGCGTTCGCGGCCGTGGGAACGGAGGCGATCAGGGTGTGCAGGTACGGAGCGCCGCCGACTTTGCCGATGTCGCCTTTCTTGGTCAGCTCGGCCGCGACAGTCACCGCGTCGGCAGGCTCCCCGCGGCTGTACAGGTCAAGAATCGTCTCGTGGACAATCTGATGAGCGGGGCGGTAATGATCTGCGGGCTTGATGACCTCAAGGACATCGGAGATCGCGTCCTTGGACAGCATCATGCCGCCGAGAACGCATTGCTCGGCGGCGATATCGTGCGGCGGAGTCCGCTCGAAGTCCTCGCGCGGCGCGAGTTCCGCAACGCTCACCGAGCCCCACCCCCTTGCTGTCCAGCCTTCTGGCGTCTGCCTGCCGGCCCGCTCAGTCAGCTGGCAACCAGCAGCCCCGCCAGCACCGTTTTATCGAATGGCTCTGACAGTGTTCTGCGAAGGCGATTGCGCGTCCAATCATGCTGTGCACAGGACTGTGGACAGCCTGTGCAGACACGCCGGG
>DASWGE010000497.1:0-7040 GCA_036393895.1 Streptosporangiaceae bacterium
GCCGCTCGTGACCGGCGGGTCCTGAAGCGCTCGCCGGCATAAAGGATGATGCCGTTGGCCACCAGGAAGATCGCCGCCCGGCTCGGCACGGCGAAGATCACGCGGAACTTATGCTCGAAGACCAGGCCGACGAGGCCGACCGGGATGGTGGCCAGGATGATCATCCAGGCCAGCTTCTGGTCCGGCGTCCTGAACTCCCTACGGGCGATGGAGCTGAAGAAGCCGCCGATGATCCTGACCCAGTCGCGCCAGAAGTAGGTCGTGATCCCGATCGCGGTCGCCACGTGCAAACCGACCACGAAGGCCAGGTAGGGAGACTCGGCCTCGGACACATTCAGGTCCGCCTTCCAGCTCCCCCCGACCAGCGCCGGGATCAACACGTTGTGGCCGAGGCTGGAAACGGGGAACAACTCGGTCGTGCCCTGGATCAGGCCGACGATGATCGCCTCGGCATAGGTCAGGTGTGACATGACAGCCCTTCGCTCGACGGGCCCGCGTGCGCCCGCGCCAGCAAGGATATTCACGCCAAACCAACCGTGCCGCCAACTCGCCGATGGAAGGTGCACTGAGCGGGCGGCCTTTACCTGAGATTAAGAGGAACACTCGTTCGTTTCCTAAAAGTACGGGTAGTCGTCTGCTGCGGGACCGCCGCTGCCAGCGCCCCTTGGAGGAGACGCCAGCAATGTTGCACCTGGCCGGAACGCACGTCGCGCTCAATCCGCTGAGTTCCGCCTCGCTGCTGGCGAGCCTCGGCGCGCTCGGCGTCTTCCTCGCCCTGTTCGCCGAGACGGGACTGCTGATCGGGTTCTTCCTTCCTGGCGACTCGCTGCTGTTCACGGCTGGCCTGCTCTGCGCGGGCTCATCGTCGAGCAAGGCGCACCTGTCGCTGCCCCTGGTCCTCCTTGCGGCGGCCGGCGGCGCGCTGATCGGTGCGCAGACGGGATTTGTGATCGGGCGCCAGGGCGGGCGGCGGCTGCTCGAGCGCAGCGACAACAGATTCCTGCGCAAGGGCGCCCAGCGCTCCTCAGAACTTCTGTCGCGTTACGGGTACGGGAAGGCCATTATCTTGGCCCGGTTCATTCCTGTCGTGCGGACAGTGCTGAACCCCATGGTCGGAGCGCTGGACGTTTCGACCCGGACGTTCACGCTCTGGCAGGTCATCGGCGGGCTGATCTGGGCCGTCGGGCTGACGCTCGCCGGATACGGGCTCGGGTCAACAATCTCCAACATCGACAAATACGTGCTGCCGATCATCGCCGTAATCGTTATTGCGTCGTTCGTGCCGATCGGCATCGAGCTCCTCCGCAGCAGGAAGGCAGGACGCGAGGACTCTGGCCATGAAGACCTGCCGGGCCCGGTTCCGGCCGCGGAACGAGGCGGGGATAGCACCGAGGGCTGAGGAGGCGTGTCCTGGTTACCGGCGCCTGGCGATCTTGCTGCCCAGCCAGACCAGCGGGTCATACTTGCGGCTGACCACCCGCTCCTTGAGCGGGATCAGCGCGTTGTCGGTGATGTGGATGTTCTCGGGGCAGACCTCGGTGCAGCACTTGGTGATGTTGCAGAGGCCAAGGCCGAACTCGTCCTGTGCGGCCTTGGCCCGGTCGGCGGTGTCGGCCGGGTGCATCTCGAGTTCGGCGATCCGCATCAGGAAGCGCGGTCCGGCGTAAGCCGGCATGTTCTCCTCGTGGTCCCTGATCACGTGGCAGACGTTCTGGCACAGGAAGCATTCGATGCACTTGCGGAATTCCTGCGACCGCTCTACGTCCACCTGCTGCATCCGGAACTCGCCGAGCCCGATCGCCGGGTCAGGGGTGAATGACGGGACCTGCCGCGCCTTCTCGTAGTTGAACGTCACGTCGGTGACGAGGTCCCTGATCACCGGGAACGTCCGCATCGGCGCGACGGTGATCGTTTCCTCCGGTTCGAACAACGACATCCGCGTCATGCAGGCCAGCCGCGGCATACCGTTGATCTCCACCGAGCAGGAGCCGCACTTGCCGGCCTTGCAGTTCCAGCGGACCGCCAGGTCGCCGGCCTGGGTCGCCTGGAGCCGGTGCAAGACGTCGAGCACGACCTCGCCCTCGTTGGCCTCGACCTCGTAGTCGACGAGATCGCCGGCACCGCCGTCACCCCGCCAGACCTTCAACTTGACCTTCGTGCCCATCAATGCGTCTCCTCGCGGGCCGGGGGCTGCTGCGCTTCCGCCTGGGCAGCCGGCTGGCCGGTTGCCGGCAGGCCGGCGGCTGCCGCCTCGGGCGGCAGTTCCTCCTCGGTCAGGTACTTCTTCAGCTCGCCGCGGTCGAATAGCTCCAAGAGGTCCTCGCGCATCGGCAGCATCGGCTGCTTGCTGACCACGATCCGCTGGCCGTTCTCGTCGCTCGCGAGCGAGCACATGAGGTTGACCTTGCGCCACTCGGGCGACATGGCCGGGTAGTCGTCGCGGGTGTGGCCGCCGCGGCTTTCCCGCCGCTCAAGCGCCGCCCGCGCGACGCACTCGGCGATTAGCACGATGTTGCGCAGGTCGAGGGCCAGATGCCAGCCCGGGTTATACGCCGGGCCGCCCTCGGCGCGCACCACGACGGTGCGCTCGCGGAGTTTCTCGAGCTCGGACAGCGCAGTCTTGATCTCCGTTTCTTTGCGGATGATTCCAACCAGGTCCGACATCGTCTGCTGCAGCTCGGAGTGGACCGTGTACGGGTTCTCGCCGACGGCGCGCTCGAACGGGGCCAGCGCCTCCGCCTGCGCGGCCGCGACATCGCCGTCGCCTGCCACTGGACGCTTGTCGCCAAGCGCGTCCACATACTCGGCTGCGCCCATCCCGGCCCGGCGGCCGAACACCAGCAGATCGGACAGCGAGTTGCCGCCAAGCCGGTTCGACCCGTGCATGCCGCCCGACACCTCGCCGGCCGCGAACAGGCCGGGAACGCAGGACTCGCCGCTGTCGGGGTCGACCTCGACGCCGCCCATGACGTAATGCTGGGCCGGCCCGACCTCCATCGGCTCCTTGGTGATGTCGACGTCGGCCAGTTCCTTGAACTGGTGGTACATCGAGGGCAACCGCCGCAGGATCTCGTCGGCGGGCAGCCTCGACGCGATGTCGAGGAAGACCCCGCCGTGCGGGGAGCCCCGGCCCGCCTTGACCTCCGCGTTGTTCGCACGCGCTACCTCGTCGCGGGGCAGCAACTCCGGCGGGCGCCGATTGTGGTCGGGGTCGGAGTACCAGCGGTCGGCCTCTTCCTCGGTCTCGGCGTACTGGGCGCGGAACACGTCGGGCACGTAGCCGAACATGAACCGCTTGCCCTCTGAGTTGCGCAGTACCCCGCCGTCGCCGCGGACGGACTCGGTGACGAGCAGCCCCCGGACCGACAGCGGCCACACCATGTGCGTCGGGTGGAACTGCACGAACTCCATGTTCATCAGCTTGGCGCCGGCGAGCAGCGCCAGTGCGTGCCCGTCCCCGGTGTACTCCCACGAGTTCGACGTGACCTTGAAGGTCTTGCCGATCCCGCCTGTGGCCAGTACCACGGCCGGGGCTTCGAACAGGACGAACTGGCCGTTCTCGCGGATGTAGCCGAACGCCCCGGCGATCGCGTCGCCGTCCTTGATCAGCCTGGTGATCGTCGTCTCGGCGAAGACCTTGATCATGGCCTCAGGGTCGCCGTACTCACGGCCGTCCTCCTGCTGCAGTGCGACGACCTTCTGCTGCAGGGTCCGGATCATCTCAAGGCCGGTCCGGTCGCCGACGTGAGCCAGCCTGGGGTACTCGTGACCGCCGAAGTTGCGCTGGCTGATCTTGCCGTCCTTGGTGCGGTCAAAGAGGGCGCCCCATGCCTCGAGCTCCCAGACCCGGTCGGGCGCCTCCTTGGCGTGCAGTTCTGCCATCCGCCAGGTGTTCAGGAACTTGCCGCCGCGCATGGTGTCGCGGAAGTGCACCATCCAATTGTCGTTCGGGTTCACGTTGCCCATCGCGGCAGCGCAGCCGCCCTCGGCCATGACCGTGTGCGCCTTGCCGAACAGCGACTTGGAGATGACGGCGGTCCGCTTGCCTGCCAGGCGCGCCTCGATCGCCGCCCGCAGCCCTGAGCCGCCGGCGCCGATCACTACGACGTCGTAGGGAAGTCTTTCGATGTCAGCCATGACAGATTCGGTACCTGCCTTGAGTCTAGAAGAACCGCGGGTCCGTAATGGCCCCGCTGGCCACCAACCGGATGTACAGGTCGGTGAAGAGCACGAAGCCGAGTGAGATCCAGGCGTACTGCATGTGCCTGGCGTTCAGCTTCGACACCAGGGTCCACGCCTTGTATCTGACCGGGTGCTTGGAGAAATGCTTCAGCCTGCCGCCGGTGACATGCCGGCACGCGTGGCAGGACAGCGAGTAGAGCCACAGCAGCGCCGCGTTGACGATCAACACCAGCGTGCCGAGCCCCATATGCCCCCACTGGCCAGAATGGTTCTTGAACGCCAGCACGGCGTCGATGGTCAGGACCACATTGAAGATCAGCACGATCCAGAAGAAGTAGCGGTGCACGTTCTGCAGGACAAGCGGGAACCTGGTCTCGCCGGTGTACTTGGCGTGCGGCTCGCGGACCGCGCATGCGGGCGGGGCCTGCCAGAAGGCCCGGTAGTACGCCTTGCGGTAGTAGTAGCAGGTGAACCGGAAGCCCATCGGACCGCCGATGATGATGATCGCTGGGGTTAGGGCGCTCAGCCACGGGATCCAATGGAAGCCCGAACCTGGCACGCAAGTGGTGGCCAGACAGGGCGAATACAGCGGCGATATGTACGGCGCCCAGAAATAATCCGTATTGACCAGGGATGCCCAGGTCAGGTAGATCACGACGATCGCCAGGAAGATGGCGGTCACCGCCGGCTGGCGCCACCACGGATCCCGGCGCAGCGTCTTGCCGGGGATCTGCGCCCTCGCCTTGGCCGGCGCCTGCGTTACCTGCGTCATCGACGCCTCCGCACTGCAGCTGAAGCTGATGGTCCAGTGTCATCGCACTGGGTCTTCGCCCCGGCGCGCTGCCTGCCCTCCCCGCGCAGCGGGTGGCGCAGCGCTGCCCGCGTTGCGCACAGAACCTTATTCCAACGGTAATAGTCATGCGGACCTGGGTGTAACTTCTGGCGGTGTGACACTCGCTACACCTGCGCCCTAGTTGTTCGGAATCGTCACTCCCGGCCGCGGCCCAGCATCGGTCGGCAGGCTGAGGGCTCTGCGCAGGAAGTCGACCTGGAGCAGCAGCAGATTCTCCGCCACCGTCTCCTCCGACGCCATATGCGTCACTCCCGACAGCGGCAGAACCTGATGCGACCGGCCCGCGGCCAGCAGCGCCGATGACAGCCGGAGCGTGTGCGCGACGACCACGTTGTCATCGGCCAGGCCATGGATGATCATGAGCGGCCTTGACAGCTTATGCGCGTCGGCGATCAGCGAGGAGCGCTCGTAAGCGGCCCCCTCGTGGTCAGGGTGGCCCAGATAGCGCTCCGTGTAGTGCGTGTCGTAGAGCCGCCAGTCCGTGACCGGGGCACCCGCGATCGCGGCGTGAAACACGTCCGGCCGGCGCAGGACCGCCAGCGCGGCCAGGTATCCGCCGAAGGACCAGCCCCTGATCGCCACCTTGGACAGATCGAGGTCGCCGTCGCGGTCTGCCACGGCAGCCAGCGCGTCGACCTGATCCTCCAGGGCCGGGCTAGCCAGGTCACCGGCCACTGCCCGGTCCCACTCGGGGCCTCGCCCTGGTGTGCCCCTGCCGTCGGCCACCACGACGGCGAAGCCCTGATCGGCGAACCACTGCGAGGTCAGGTAGGCGTCGGCCGAGGCCAGGACCCGCTGGGCGTGCGGCCCGCCGTACGGGTCCATCAGGACTGGGAGTTTCGCCGAGCCTGGTTCGTGCCACGACGGGAGCAGCAGCGCGGTCCTGAGCTCCTGGCGCCCCGCCCGCAGCAGTTTCACGCGTAGCCCGGGCAGCACGGGACGCTCGGCCAGCGACGCGATGGTCCCGGCGCGCGCCAGCTCGCTTGGGCCGTGTTCGCCGGCGCCCTGCTCGCTTGGGCCGTGTTCGCCGGCGCCCTGCTCGCTTGGGCCGTGTTCGCCGGCACCCTGCTCGCCCGCCCCCTGTTCTGCGGCAAACGGCAGATCGCGCAGGATGGTGACGGTCAGCCCGGGCTCAGCCATCGACCGGCTCGTGAGCACTGTCGTGCCGCCTTTTCGGACTGCGCTGTGCACGCCGCCGCGCCCCGAAACCAGCCTCAGCCCGTCGAGTCGGTAAGCCCAGACCCCGATCTCCGTGGATTCGCCGCCGGTGGCTGACAGCAGCACCGTATCGCCGTCCACCGACAGAACGCGCCGCACCTGCATGTCCGGCGGCGTGACCGGCTTGGCAGCGCCGTCGGCCAGCTCCCGTTCCTGCGCCACGAGCAGCCGCCGCGCGCCATCGGAGTCGGCGGTCCAGGCGATCCTGCCGTCCGCGAGCCTGGCGGGAACGCCGGGGACGATGTCCAGCCAGCGGGCGTCCGAGTCGTCGCTGAGCACCGTGGCGGCGCCGGTCTGCCGATCCACGCTGAGCAGCCGCATCCGGCGCTGGTCCCTGGACTGCACGACGATCAGCGGCCCGCCTGACTCCCAGCTGACCGCGGTCAGGTAGGGGAAAGCCGCCGAGTCCCATCGCACCAGGACGCTGCTGCCGTCCATATTGACGATTAGCAGCTCAACAAGGGCGTTCGGGGTACCCGCCGCCGGATAGCTGACCTCGGCGGGCCGCCGGTCAGGATTCGCCGGGTCGGCGATATGCCAGCGGTTGATCGCCGAGTAGTCCACCCTGGCGACCAAGAGGGCCGTCCCGTCGGGCGCCCACCAGTAGCCGCGCATCCGGCCCATCTCCTCGGCCGCGATGAACTCGGCCAGGCCGTAGGACAGACCCGGGGCCCCCGCCGGATCGGCCACCACCGTGTCCGGTTCGGCTTCGGGGCCTGCGCCGATCCCGGTCACGTGGAGCGCGCCCTGGTGCACGTACGCGACCCGGGTGCCGGTGGGGTCGGGG
>DASWGE010000498.1:0-2990 GCA_036393895.1 Streptosporangiaceae bacterium
TCGCCGGGCGCCTGTACGTCAGCCCGCTGACCTCGAAGACGCACGTCAGCCGCATCATGACCAAGCTCGATGCCCGCGACCGCGCGCAGCTTGTCGTCATGGCCTACGAGTGCGGTCTGGTCGTCCCCGGCCAGCGCGCAGTCGGCTGACCCTCGCCGCAGCACCAGTCACCCTCATCTGCACGGATCCGTCGGGGATTCGTGCTGCCAGGAAAGGACACGAGCTTTGGCAGCAACAGACCTCAGTGGGGACCGTTTCACCATCATCACGGGTGGCCCGGGGGCCGGGAAGACCTCGCTGATCGCCGGCTATCCGGCTGAACCCGAAGCTGACTGAGCTCGTGGCTGCGGAGCCCGGCTAACCCGGATGCGGCCTGCTGGCACTATGAAGCGTGGGAAGCAGGCGGGACCGGCGGTCAGACGCCGAGCTGGTGAGCGCGGCCCTGCGCGGTGACAGGGATTCGCTGGCCGAGTTGCTGCTCCGGCACTGGAACATGGCGGCCATCCTCGCCGCGCGGGTACTCGGCTCCGCCGATCTCGGGCGCGACGCCGCCCAGGAAGCGGCGGTCGCGGCGATGACCAACCTGGACCGGCTGCGTTCCCCGGACCGGTTCGGCGCCTGGTTCTGCGGCATCGCGCTAAACGTGGCACGCCGCTGGCACCGCCAGCTGCGCAAGGAAGTTCCCGTGCTGTTGCCCGATCAGGCGTCCACGCTCCCCGGGCCGGCCGAGGCTGCCGAGATCGCCGACCTGGCCTTGCGGGTCCGGGCCGCCATCGACCAGCTGGCTGACGGCCAGCGTGCGGCCGTACTCCTGTTCTACCTGCAAGGGCTGAGCCACCTGGAGGTCGCAGGCGAGCTCGGCATCTCCCGCGGGGCAGTCAAGGCCCGGCTGCATCAAGCCAGGGCCGCGCTGGCCCCCGGGCTCGCTCCGATAATCGACTGCAGAGAGGAACACGTCATGACGGCGACCGGCGCGGTGGAGTGGGTGGATGTCGAGGTATCGGAGATCCGCAGGACGCAGTCCGATGACCCGGCCCAGCGCGAGCACATCATGATCCTGGCCGAGCGCGGCGGTGAGCGGAGCTTGCCGATCTGGATCGGGCCGAGCGAAGCGACCGCGCTGGCCCTGACACTGGCCTCGGCCGAGATGCCGCGCCCGTTCACGTACAAGCTCGCGACGAGCCTGGTGGCGGCCGCCGGTTCGGGCATCACTGAGGTGCGGATAACGAAGCTGATCGCACCGGTGTTCTACGCGTCGGTCATCGTGGCCGGCCCGTCTGGGCCGCGGGAGGTCGACGCCCGGCCGAGCGACGCTGTGAACCTGGCGCTGGTGGCGGGCGCACCGGTCAGAATCGACAGCGAGTTGTTCAGTCATGAGCCGCCAGCCGGGCATGTGGAGGGAGTGCTGTCCTCTGTGGTAGCCACTGCTGACCTCGCGGCCGAGGCACAACAGGTCATGCGTGCGGCTCTGGCCTGCGAGCCAGACGGGTAGCGATTTCCGGCCTGTCTCGGCGTGTCCGTGGCGTCATAGGTTGTTGCCTGACGTTGAAGGGACGTGCCATGAAGCCGAAGCAAATCAGGGTCGCCGTCATGGCAGCCGCAGCGCTGATCGCGTTCGCCGCCGGCCTGGGAATGGGACTGGGCCTCGGCGTGAGCCTCGGGACCCCGGCACCCTCCGCGCCGAGCGGCCGGGCGATATGCGCGGTCAACCCGTGCCGGGTCATCATGACGCGCAACGGCTCTGACGGGCTCGTTATCAAGGATGCGGCCGGCCCCAAGGTGGAGAACGCGTTTCTTATCATCGACCCGACGGGCCTCGCGGAGTTCTGGCAGAACGCCGCCGGAGCTTATGAGGGACCCAGGGGCGAAATCTGCACCACGAACTCCGAGCTCGCTCCGGCGGCATGCCTCGGCGGCGACGGCACAGCTGGCTGGGTGCGGATTGGCAATGAGGTGCTGACCAGCGGCGACCTCGCCTGGCTGCACCAGGCCGAGGGCGCCACCCGCCCCGCGGTCTACCGGGTCAACGACCCAACGAGCACAGCGGCCCGCCAGGACCTCCTGCCGGTCACGGCAGCCCCGGCCAGCCTCGCGTTCCTTGGCCCACGGCGCTGAGCTTGCTAAGCGTCCACCGAGCCGCCGGTTCGCCAGTACATCCCGTGGTCGCGGTCGAGGAAGCCCTCGTCGACCAGGTAACGCCGCAGCGCGGCGTAGTCCTCGTGAAGGTTCCTCAGCCTGAGGTTGACCTCACCTTCCTCGTACTGCACGCCGACCTCGAATAGCTGGGCAACGTGGTTGAGCAGGACAAGCCGCCTGGACCGCTTGGCAGGCATCGTCACGATCCGGCCGTCCCGCATATAGGTCTTGAGCACCGCGTCATCATGGACTGGCAAGGCATTGTCCTTTCCTCCGCCCGAGCCTGCACAAGCCCGTATCTCGGACTACGACGGCCTGAGACGGTGTGGCCTCGGCTTCGTCCGGCGGTAGACGGTGCCGCCCGGCGCATACCGGGACGCCTTCTTCCTGACCGCCGGCGCCGGGTCAGCTATCGCGGCCCGCTCAATCGCCGAGCAGGCTGCGGGATGGCCGTGCACCCACTGGCCGACGACCTCGATCGCCATGGCGCGGACATGAGCTGACTCGTCCCCCGCAAGGAGCGCCATCGCGCGCGGCAGGACCGTCGCAGCGCTCGGCCGCCACGACCCCTCCTTGCACCGCTCGCAGGCCAGTGCGTGGGCGGCGGCGAGCCTGACCCGTTCGGCCGGATCGTCGAGCGCCTCGATCAGCGCTGCCGCGCTCTCGGCGTCTATCAGGCGGTCAAGGACCAGGCAGCAGTACTCGCGGACCTGCGCGCTGGCATGCCGAAGGCCGCGACGTGCCGCCGCGCTCGCCGCCGGGCCGAGCCGCAGCAGCCGCTGGTAAGCCTGAAAGCAGCAGTGCGGGTCGGCCAGCGCGTCGACGAGGTCCGCGGCAGTCAGGTCGGCGGACAA
>DASWGE010000499.1:0-1520 GCA_036393895.1 Streptosporangiaceae bacterium
ACGTTGAGCCGACGGCTTTACATCAGGACGTCACCGATAATCGCTGGAAACGGGTCCTGAACTGCGAGGACACTCTTCGCGGATTGCCCGATGGCCTCAGGGAGAGTGAGCGGTCAATTGGTTGGTCGCCAGTGGCACGAGCGGAGATCGATTCGGATCGGACGAAAGCCAATATCGGGTACGTAGTTGGTCGCATGGATTTCTGCCAGTTCTGGCCGATGGGAGGCTCGCCCTTGGCGGGACCGCCCTACGCACTCGGCGTGGCGGCCGCCAGCAGCAGAATAACGGTGAGCCCGATTATGGTGGCCGCTCCGGCGCCGAGGATCAGGCTTACCAGTGCCTTGGCCGGCCCGGACAGCACGAGCTGCCATTGCTGCTCGCTCGGCACGGAGTAGTCGGCCACGATGACGCCTGCGCCCTGGTCGCCGAACAGGCCAGCCGGGTACGCGCTGGTCAGCAGGTACTTGTAGCCGTCGATTCGGGCCAGGTACCGAGTGACCGCGGTGATCGCGTCATGCAGCGGCCGAGGCATCTCGCCCAGGATGAGCACTATCAGCCAGGTGATGGGCATCACAATCGCCACCAAGCCGCATGCCAGCACCACCTCGGTGAGCAAGGCAGGAATGACCAGGATCAGGCGGAACAATACGGCCAGCCGATTCAGCGGGCCAGGCCTGACCGCCACGCCGACCGGATAGAGGTCGTTCCGCCAGCCAACCGGCGGGTACTTGTCGGTCAGCAGCAGCAGGTACGCATGCAGCCGGGTCTTCCACTGGTGATAGCCCACGAGGTACTCAGCCGCTGGCCCCGAACGACGCCCCATGACCAGCGCCACCAGCCAGCCGCCCACGATTGTGATCTGGGTCGCGAGCCCGGCAATGCCGAGGCAAATGAAATGCGGCACCGCCAAGATGAGGCGGGCGAGCACGGTCAGCCTGTCCTGACGTGCCGGCCCGGCGAACTCGACTCTTATCGCCGCCGCACGGCCGGGACCGTCGCCTGGCGAATGGGTTAGCGCCACCATGATCACCTCCGTCCGGCGGGATGGAGTCCGCCGTATAAGACGCCGGGATGCCTATTCCGGTTTACCCCCCTTGCGTGCCGTCCGATGTGAACTTGCGGGCAGCGAACACTATCGGGCAGCTGTTAAGAGATCCCTATTGTTGCGCCAGCGGGGCAGCTGCCGGTGGACGAGGCGATCCCGCTGTACGAGCAGGCCCTCGCCGACCGGCAGCGGGTGCTGGGCGCGGACCACTCGGACACCCTGATCTCGCGGAACAACCTCGCCGCCGCCTGCGAGTCAGCCACCCAGGACCTGGCCGAGATCACCGACTGCATGGCCTTCGGCAACTAGATCAGCGCGGCCGGGACGAACCTGCCCTACGCCGTCAAGTGGCACAAGGGAAACTGGACGGTCCTGCCCGTGCCGCCGACCGGGCCGCCTAACCCGGAACTGGAGGGAGACTCCTGCCCGAGCGCCAGCCTGAGCGTCGCCGCCGGCGAGGCGGCGCCAGCCCGGA
>DASWGE010000500.1:0-2952 GCA_036393895.1 Streptosporangiaceae bacterium
TTCACCCGCCACTCGGGATTCACCGGTGCTGACATCCCGATGATCGTCCGCGGGGACGGCCAGTACGTCTTCGACCAGCATGGCAAGCGGTACCTGGACGGGCTGGCTGGGCTGTTCGTCAGCCAGATCGGCCATGGCCGCACCGATGTCGCTGAGGCGGGCGCCCGCCAGGCGGGCGAGCTTGCTTACTTCCCACTGTGGTCATATGCCCATCCACGGGCGGTCGAGCTAGCCGAGCGGCTCGCCAGCTACTCGCCAGGCGACCTGAACCGGGTCTTCTTCACGACCAGTGGTTCTGAGGCGGTCGAGTCCGCCTGGAAGCTCGCCAAGCAGTACTTCAGGCTGACCGGCCAGCCAACCAGGTACAAGGTGCTGAGCAGGTACATCGCCTATCACGGCACGAGCCTCGGCGCGCTGGCGATCACGGGCCTGCCTGACATCAAGATGCCGTTCGAGCCGCTGCCGCCTGGCGGCGTCAGGGTACCGAACACGAACTTCTACCGCGCGCCCGAATTCGTCGCCGATGACCTCACGGCGTTCGGGATATGGGCGGCGGACGAGATCGAGCGGGCCATCGTCCGCGAGGGCCCCGAGTCGGTCGCGGCGGTCTATCTTGAGCCGGTGCAGAACTCCGGTGGCTGCTTCCCGCCGCCGCCAGGGTATTTCCAGCGGGTGCGCGAGATCTGCGACAAGTACGGCGTGCTGATGGTGTCCGACGAGGTGATCTGCGCGTTCGGCAGGCTCGGCTACATCTTCGGCTCCGAGCGGTACGGCTACACCCCTGACATCATCACGTTCGCCAAGGGAGTCACCTCCGGGTACTCGCCGCTTGGCGGGATGATGGTCAGCGACCGCCTGATGGAGCCCTACCTGAAGGGCCAGCACACGTTCCTGCACGGAGTGACCTTCGCCGGGCATCCCGTGTCCTGCGCGGTCGCCCTGGCCAATCTTGACGTCTTCGAGAAGGAAGACCTGCTCGGCAACGTCAAGGCCAACGAGGGGGCGTTCCGCTCGACCCTGGAGAAGCTGTATGACCTGCCGATCGTCGGTGACGTGCGCGGCGACGGCTACTTCTACGGCATCGAGATGGTCAAGGACAAGGCCACCCGCGAGACGTTCGACGACGACGAGTCAGAACGGCTGCTCCGCGGCTTCCTTTCGCACGCGCTCTTTGACGCCGGACTGATCTGCCGTACCGACGACCGCGGCGATCCGGTGATCCAGCTCTCGCCGCCGCTGACCTGTACCCAGGAGCACTTCGACGAGATCGAGCAAATCTTGCGCACCGTGCTGACGGAGGCTTGGTCGCACATCTGATCTCGCCGCACCTGGACCCGTTCGGGCTTGCTTCGGGCCCTGAGCCTGCACCCGATTGCCCGGGTTGCCGGACTCATCGCGAAGAGTTGCCATCTCGTTACCTGCCTGTTGAGGTCGCAGGACCTCTCCGCGGCGTCTGTATTAGTGAGGGCACGCTACGGCGCGCGCAGAATGCCGCAGCGGGCCCTGACGGGGTCGGTTTGCTGGCGGGAGGCACCTATGTCAAGCAGGAGCACATCGAGCGCGGCGAGCACCGACAACAGCGAGCGGTGGGCAGCGCTCGACAAGCAGAACGAGCGGCTCGTTGACGCCTCGCATCCGCTGCTGGCCGAACTCCGCCGCGACCTCCCTGACATCGACCGGAGCCTGCCGGCCGCCAGCTAGGGCGCATTCCGCCAGCGGCCGGACACCGAACGTCAGCCAAGAGCCGCGGTGATCGCCTGGCGCACCCAGGCGACGGCCTCGCCCACGGCGACCCGTTCCTTCTCGCCATTCGCCCGCTTGGTGATCTCCACGATCCCGTCCGCCAGATCACGAGACCCGACGCTGATCCGGTACGGGATGCCGGTCAGTTCCGCGTCGGTGTACTTGACGCCAGGGCGCACGTCCCGGTCGTCGATCACCGCGTCGACCCCGGCGTCGAGCAGACTGGAGTACAGCACCTCCGCCGCGGCCCGTGCCTCCGGGTCCCGCACGCTGAGCAGGAGGACGGTCACCTCGGCCGGCGCGACCTGGACCGGCCAGGCCAGGCCGGCGTCGTCGTGATGCACCTCGGCGATGACCGCCATCGCGCGCTCGATCCCGATGCCATAGCTGCCCATGATCGGAATGACCGTGCTGCCATCCTGCGTGCTGACCGTGACACCCAGCGAGGTGGTGTACTTGCGGCCCAGCTTGAAGATGTGGCCGACTTCGATCGCCCGGACAAACTCCAGGGCCGTCCCGCACCGCGGGCAGGGCTCACCCTCGGTGACCTCTCGCAGGTCCGCCCACCGGGTGACAGTGATGTCGCGGTCGACATCCACTCCGGAAAGGTGGACGTCGTCGATGTTGGCCCCGGTGCTCAACCCGCGGCGGCCGCGCAGTGCGAGGTCCGCGATGACCGGCAAGTCGGTCACGGCCACCGCGCCGAGGCTGCCGGGTAGCGCGCCGAGTGCCGCCTTGATCTCCTCCGGCTGAGCCGGGCGGATCGTGACCGCACCCGTGGCGTCGATCAGTTTCTGCTCCGACAGCGGATGATCGCCGCGCAGCAGAACCAGCGTCAGCTTGTCGTCGATAAGCTGCACCAGCGTCTTGATCTGCCGGTCTGCTGCCAGCCCGTAGTCGGTGGCCAGATCCTCTATCGTCCGCACGCCAGGAGTATCAAGGCGGGCTGGCGCCGACGGAAGTTCGCTGGCAGGCGGATCCTCGATCGGCGGCAGTGCGGAGGTCGCCTTCTGCAGGTTCGCCGCGTACCCGCAGTTCGGACACGTCGCGACGAGGTCCTCCCCGGCCGCCGACGGGCACATGAACTCGATCGAGTCGCTGCCGCCCATGTTGCCGCTCGATGCCTCCACGGCGATGGCCGGGATCCCGAGCCTGGCGAAGATCCGCTCGTAAGCGCCCCGATGTACCTCGAACGAGGCATCGAGCCCG
>DASWGE010000501.1:0-3796 GCA_036393895.1 Streptosporangiaceae bacterium
GCCGACAGCGGCCAGTTCGGGCCCGCCGGTGAGCACCACCAGGGGCGCGGCGATCGGCCCGGCGCTGGTGCGCACGCCCGTGACCGCACCGCCCGCGAGCTCGAGACCGCTGAAGCTAGTGTGCTCCAGCACCCGGACGCCGCTGGCCGCGAGCGCGTGCGCGTAGGCGGTCACGTTGCGCGGCGGATGCAGGTAGCCGTCCTCCGCGCAGTACGTCGCGCCGAGGGTGAGACCAGGCGCCATCGCCGGGTTCATCCGGTCAAATTCGGCCGGCTCCAGCCAGCGGACATCAAGGCCGAGGGAGTTCTGCATGGCCATCCGCCCGCGGGCGGCGGTGACCTCGGCTGGCGAGAAGCACGGCAGCACGTACCCCTGCGGGGTGAAGCCAGAGTCGATGCCGAGCAAGTCTGCCTGGCTCAGGTAGAACCGGCGCGACCACTCCCCCAGCTGGACCGCCCAGGCGGTGCCGCCCTGAGTCCTGACAATCCCCGCCGCCCTGCTGCTCGCCCCCTGGCCGAGCCTGTCTTTGTCCAGCAGAATGACCCTGTCCACACCTGAGGTGCGAAGGAAATAGGCACACCAGGCGCCGATTGTCCCGCCGCCGACGACGACCGCGTCTGCTGTCGAGTCCATTGGCATGCCGCCGATGCTGACATAGACTGAACGTTCAGTCAAGACTGGTTGATACCAGGCCCAGGCTGACATCCGGCCGTGGGTGACACCCGGACTGGAAGGGGACCGATGTACAGCCTGTCAGAGCAGGACCTCGATATCCAGGCCCGCGCGCGCTCCTTCGCCGACGAGCTGATCCCCATGGAGGTGGACGTCGAGTTGGCCGGCGGTGAGGTTCCGGCGGCGCAGGAGGCCAAGCACACGTCGAGGGCGATCGAGCTCGGGCTGTACGCGTCGAACATGCCCAAATCCGTCGGCGGCGGCGGGTGCACGTCGCTCCAGCAGGTGCTGATCCAGGAGCAGGTTGGCCGGGTCACCAACGGGCTCGCGTGGGTGGTCGCGACACCCCCGTCCTGGCTGCCTGACGTCGCCACACCCGACCAGGTAGAGCGGTACGTGAAGCCGTCCGCGCGGGGCGAGCGGAGCGAGTGCTACGCCATCACCGAGGAGGGCGCCGGCTCCGACGTCGACGCGATCGAGGCCACGGCGAGCCGCGACGGCGACGACTACGTGCTGAACGGCGTGAAATGGCACGTGACCTCGTTCAACGCCGCCGATTACGCGTTCTTCCAGGGCAAGCTGACCAGCGGCGACCACATCGGCGAGCACGCCATGTTCCTGGTCGACCTGCCGACCCCTGGCGTGCGGATCGTCAGGACACCTGCCTATACGCACACCCTCGGCCACGCGCATCAGCACCCGATCGTGGCGTTCGAGGACGTGCGGGTTCCGGCGGCCCAGCTGGTCGGGGCGGAGGGCGACGGGATGAGTTTCGCCTACGAGTGGTTCAGGTTCGAGCGGCTCATGGTCGCCGCCCGGTGCCTGGGGGCGGCGGAACGGCTGATAGCCGAGATGACCTCGTTCGCCGCGGAGCGCGTCGTCTCCGGCCGGCCGATCGCGGAGTTCGGGGCGGTCCAGGCGATGCTGGCCGACAGCCTCACCGAGCTGTTCGCGGCCAGGTCACTGACCTACGAGACGGCGCGCGGCATCGACGCGGGCGTCGATGTCAAGGTGCAGCACGCGCAGTGCTCGATGGCCAAGCTCTACGCGGCCGAGATGGCTGGCCGGGTCGCCGACCGCGCGGTCCAGGTCTTCGGCGGCCGCGGTTACATGCGCGAGTACGCGGCGGAGAGGTTCTTCCGCGAGCTCAGAGTCGAGCGGATCTGGGAGGGAACCAGCGAGGTTCAGCGCGCGATCATCGCCGACCAGATGGTCAAGCGCGGCCCAGGCCGGCTGGCCTGAGCGACGCTGGCTATTGCCCCAGGCTCGCCTCGATCGCGCTGACGAGCTCGGGCGCCTCAGGATCGGTCAGCGGCCGGAACCTCCCCAGCACCTTGCCGTCTCGCCCGATCAGGAACTTCTCGAAGTTCCACTGAATGTCACCGGCCTCGCCGTCGGCGTCGGTGACCTCGGTTAGCTCCGCATACAGGGGATGCCGACCTGGCCCGTTGACGTCGATCTTGGCGAACAGCGGGAACGTGACCCCGTAGTTCACCGAGCAGAACTCACTGATCTCCTGCGGCGTGCCGGGCTCTTGCTCGCCGAACTGGTTGCACGGGAACCCAGCCACGGTGAACCCGCGCTCGGCGAACTGGTCGTGGAGCCGCTGCAGGCCCTCGTACTGCGGTGTCAGCCCGCACTTGGATGCCACATTGACGACGAGTATCGCCGAGCCGGCGAAATCGCCGAGGGTGGCTGGATCTCCGCTCAGAGTCTGAAGAGCAATGTCCTGCACGGTCACGTCGGAACTCCAGGTGTCATGCTGATGGGGACTGTCGCCCGGTTATCTGCGACTACTCGGGCGAAGCGGATAACAGCGTACGCGACACGATTATGCCCGGCCCTTGCGCTGCGTGGCCGATCGGCCAGCTACCCGAGCGCGGCCGCCGCAGCGATGACTCCACGCCAGCCAGCCAGCCGCGGACCAGCCCGAGGGTCAGGTCGCGCCGCTCGGCCTGGCCCATGTGCGAGCAGCCGGGAAGGACGACGAACTGCGATCCCGGGATCGCGTGGTGTGCTTGTGCCACCGTCGCAGGGGTCACCTCGTCGAACTCGCCGCAGAACAGCAGCGTGGGCGCCTCGATCGAGCCGAGCTGCGCGCTGACGTCGAAGTCCTTCAGCGGCCCGATCACGTGGAACTCGCTGGGCCCGTTCATCGTGTGGTACACCTCGGGGTTCGCCGCGAGACCAGCGAAACAGCGGTCCAGCCAGTCGGGATAGGGCCGCACCCGGCAGACGTGCCGGTCATAGAAGGCGATCATGGTGGTCTGGTACTCGTCGCTGTCCGTGCTGCCGGCTGCCTCGTGCCGCCTGAGCACCTCGTCTACGGCAGGCGGCAGCTCGGCGCGCAGCCTGGCCAGTTCGGTCAGCCAGAACGGAACGCTGGCCGGCGAGGACTCGACCAGCAGGCTGACCAGCCCGGCCGGCTTGGTGATCGCGTACGCCATCCCGAGCATGCCGCCCCAGGAGTGACCGAGCACATGGCAGCGATCCAAGCCGAGTTCCTCGCGGACCGCGGCGACCTCGGCTAGGAACAGCTCGGTGGTCCACATCGAGGTGTCGTGCGGCTCGCTGATGCCCGAGTTCCCGCAGCCGAGCTGGTCGTAGCAGACGACGCGGCGGCCGTCACCGGCCAGATCCTGGTACGGCTCCATGTGATGCCACGTCGCGCCCGGCCCACCGTGCAAGCAGAGCAGCGGGAACTTCCCCGGCTCTTCGGACTCCCCCGTCACCCGGTACCAGGTCCGGTAACCGGCGAACGACAGATAACCCTCCCTGGCGGGCAGATCGTTACTCATGTCCCACTCCGGTCCAGTCGGCCGTAGACGTGCACTAAGCCTTATTTCAACACAATCGCGCGGCGCTCGTCTCGGCCCGCGTGGCATGTAGCCGCGCGCCAGCGCCATACCCGCGTGATCACGGACACTTGCCGGCGGAGCGAGCGGAAAGATGTCCGTGATCACGACGGTCCGCCGCCCGCCGACTCACAGACGCGGATCCACGGGCTCGGATTCCAGCGCGAGAACCGCGAAGACGCACTCGTGCACCCGCCAGAGCGGCTCGCCCCGCGCGGCTCGGTCGAGTGCCTCGAGGCCGAGCGCGTACTCGCGCGAGGCCAGTGAGC
>DASWGE010000502.1:0-3553 GCA_036393895.1 Streptosporangiaceae bacterium
CGAGGTCAGGGCACTGTTGCGGGCCGACCTGCTCGAGCAGGTCGGCGCGGACTTTGACCGCACGCTGCACACGGCACCGCACGGCGACCGGCCAGCGGTGCTGCTCGTCGTGGGCGTGAATGGCACGGGGAAGACTACGACCTGCGGCAAACT
The DNA here is from genome assembly GCA_036393895.1 of Streptosporangiaceae bacterium. Taxonomy (GTDB): domain Bacteria; phylum Actinomycetota; class Actinomycetes; order Streptosporangiales; family Streptosporangiaceae; genus Chersky-822. Next base: position 154 of record DASWGE010000502.1, read on the forward strand.
GGCCCGCGTGCTCATCGGTGATGGCCGCAGCGTCCTGCTCGGAGCCGCCGACACCTTCCGCGCCGCTGCCGCTGACCAGCTGGAAACCTGGGCGAACAGGGCCGGCGCGACGGTCGTGCGGGCTGACCGCGACGGCGCTGACCCGGCAAGCGTGGCGTTCGAGGCGGTCAGCGCAGGGACTGTGCGCGGAGTCGACTCGGTGATCGTCGACACCGCCGGCCGGCTGCACACGAAGGCCGGCCTCATGGATGAGCTCGGCAAGATCAAGCGGGTGATCGAGAAGCACGCCACCGTCGACGAGGTCCTGCTCGTGCTCGACGCGACGACCGGCCAGAACGGGCTCCGGCAGGCCAGAGTCTTCGCCGAGGCAGTCGACATCACGGGCATCGTACTGACCAAGCTCGATGGCACGGCGAAGGGCGGCATCGTGATCGCCGTGCAGCGCGAGCTCGGCGTTCCGGTCAAGCTGGTCGGGCTCGGGGAGGGCCCAGACGACCTGGCCCCGTTCGAGCCCGAGGCGTTCGTCGACGCCTTGGTCGGATAGCTCGCCGGATGGACAGGACAGCTAAGAGCCAGCACGAAGGAGTTAAGCACAGGTGTTCGAGACACTTTCCGACCGGCTGACGCAGGTCTTCTCGTCGCTGCGCGGGCGCGGCCGACTCTCGCCCGCTGACGTCGAGGCCACCTGCCGGGAGATCAGGATCGCGCTGCTCGAAGCCGACGTCGCGCTGCCCGTCGTCAGGCAGTTCATCGCCCGGGTCAGGGAACGCGCGCTTGGCGCTGACGTCATGCAGGCGCTCAACCCGGCGCAGCAGGTCATCAAGATCGTCAACGAGGAACTCATTGAGATCCTTGGCGGCGAGGCGAGACGGCTGCGGTTCGCCAAGGTCCCGCCGACCGTGATCATGCTGGCGGGCCTGCAGGGCTCAGGTAAAACCACTCTCGCCGCGAAGCTGGCGCTCTGGCTGCGCGGCCAGGGCAACACGCCGCTGCTGGTCGCCGCCGACCTGCAGCGGCCCAACGCCGTCCAGCAGCTTCAGGTGCTTGGCGAGCGGGCCGGGGTCCCCGTCTTCGCGCCCCAGCCGGGCAGCGGCATCGGCGACCCGATCCAGGTCGCGCGCGACTCGCTGGACGAAGCCCGGCACAAGCTGCACAACGTCGTCGTCATCGACACTGCGGGACGGCTTGGCGTCGACGCGGCAATGATGAACCAAGCCGCGGCGATCAGGGACGCCGTGGATCCCGACGAGATCCTGTTCGTGGTCGACTCCATGATCGGCCAGGACGCGGTAACCACCGCCCAGGCGTTCCTCGATGGCGTTGGCTTCGACGGCGTCGTGCTCACGAAACTTGATGGTGACGCCAGGGGCGGCGCGGCGCTGTCCGTCGCCCAGCTCACCGGCCGCCCGATCATGTTCGCCTCCGCGGGAGAGAAGCTCGAGGACTTCGACCTGTTCCATCCCGACCGGATGGCGTCGCGGATACTCGATCTAGGCGACATCCTGACGCTGATCGAGCAGGCCGAGCGGACTTTCGACCAGCAGCAGGCGGCCGAGATGGCCGGGAAGCTGGCCTCTGGTGATGGTTTCACGCTCGAGGACTTTGTCGAGCAGCTTGCGATGGTGCGCAAGCTCGGCCCCATCAGCAACCTGCTTGGCATGCTGCCAGGGGCGGCCCAGAACCGGGAGCTGCTCGGCCAGGTGAGCGACAAGGACCTCGACCGGGCCGCCGCGATCGTCAACTCGATGACCGTCGAGGAGCGCAGGAACCCCAAGATTCTCAACGGATCGCGCAGGTTGCGCATCGCGAACGGGTCTGGCGTGACGGTTGGTGAGGTGAACTCGCTGGTCGTCAGGTTCCTCGAGGGACAGAAGATGATGCGCCAGATGATGGGTGGCGGAATTCCGGGGATGCCTGGGATGCCGGGCATGCGTCGCGGGCAGAAGGCAAAGGGCAAGAAGAAGGGCAAGGGAGGCGGTCGTCCTGGCGGGGCAAACCGGCCAGGCGGCGTTCCGGCCGGCAAGCCAGCTGCGATCGGACCGGGCGGCGGGTCAGGTGCGCTGGGCGGCCTGACTCTGGGCGGGCCGGGTGTTGCCGGGCCGGCTCTGGGCGGGCCGGGTCTTGCCGGGCCGGACGGCCCGGGCGGATCGGGGCACTCCGGGCTTCGCGGGCCTGGTGGATCCGGGCTTGGTCTCCCCCCTGGCCTGCAGCGCCCTGGCGGCGACTCAGCAGGCGGCATGGCCGGGTTCGGCGGACTCGGCAGTGGCGGCGGACCGCGACATCGCGATGACGATGACGATGACGGCGACAGCGACGGTCAGCAGCTGCCGCCCGGGCTGCGTGGTTCCTCAGGCCGCCGGGGTCGCGGCAAGAAGGGCCGCTAGGCCGACGCAGCCCCGCGCGTCTGGCAGAATATGAGGGCAACCATCGGCTCCGCGAGGCCCTCTCAAACTCGTTGCCGCCGTACCGAGGCTGGGTGGCGTGCCCGGCTCTCACTCCGAACGCACGCTGTCCGCACTGAATCCGCTGGGAGAAGACCACAGCCGTGGCTGTAAAGATCAAGCTAAAGCGCATGGGCAAGATTCGCGAGCCCCATTACCGGATCGTCGTCGCCGATGCTCGCACCAAGCGAGATGGCCGTGCGATCGAGGAGATCGGCAAGTACTACCCGAAGTCGGACCCTTCCTTCATCGAGGTCGATTCAGACCGGGCGCAGCACTGGCTGTCCGTCGGTGCGCTGCCGACTGACCCGGTCCGCAAATTGCTCGAGGTGACCGGCGACTGGCAGCGCTTCAAGGGGCTGCCCGGAGCGGAGGGAACGCTCAAAGTGGCGGCGCCCCGCACCGACAAGAAGGAGATCTTCGCCGCCGCTCTCGCCGAGACGCTCACTGAGAGCGCTACAACGCCGAAGGGCAAGGGCCGTGCGGGCGGAAGGGCCGCTGACTCGAAGGCCGCTGACTCGAAGGCCGCTGACTCGAAGTCCGGTGACCCCAAGGCCGGTGATGCCAAGGCTGGTGACGCCAAGTCCGGTGATGCCAAGGCTGGTGATGCCAAGGCTGGTGATGCCAAGTCCGGTGACGGTAAGTCGGGCGACGGCAAGGCTAAGGGCGAGAAGGCGGACAAGCCAACGAAGGGCGCCAAGTCCGAAAACGTGAAGTCGAAGGCCGCCAAGGCGGGCAGCGGGGACGGAGCCTCCGAGCCGGAAGGCGGCGCGCCCGCAGCGCCCGCTGCCGAGACCGACGCTGCCGCAGCCGAGTCGGGCAGCGGAGACTGAAATGCTCATCGAGGCCCTCGATCACCTGGTGCGGGGCATCGTTGACTTCCCCGACGACGTCCAGGTCTCCAGTCGCAACCTGCGCCGGGGCCGCGTACTGCAGGTGCGCGTCCATCCCGACGACCT
>DASWGE010000503.1:0-1627 GCA_036393895.1 Streptosporangiaceae bacterium
CTTCACCGCCGCGGGATCGTACGGATCGGTGCACTGTCCGACCAGGATCACCCCAGCCGCGCCAGCCGCGTCCGCGGTCCTGATGATGGTCCCCAGGTTGCCGGGATTGGCAACCTCGTGCAGCGCGGCGAACACCGAGTCCGGCCGCACCACGAGCTCGCCGAGCGCTGCCGCGCGCTTCCTGACGATCGCAGCCAGCCCGGCAGGACTGTCCCGGTCACCAATCCGCCCGAACAGCTCAGCTGACAGCCGAGCCACCCTGACCCCGCGAGCCTCCTGCTCGGCCACTATTTCGACGGCAGGTCCGCGCAGCAGCTCAGGCGCGACGATCAGAACCTCGATCTCGGCCCCTGCCTCGGCCGCCTGCCAGACCGGCTGGACACCCCGGACCACGAACGCGTCCTCACGCCGCCGGTGCCTCCGGTCAGCGAGTAGCCGCACCCGCTTGATCAGCGGGTTCGCCGCGCTGGTGATCACGTCGGTCATGAGGCTCCCTCTGCCGCGCCGTCCCCGGCTCATCCCGGCGGCTTCGCGCTTGCCCTTCGCGGGGCTGTCCTATAGTTAACGCCCATGCAGGCCGGGGGTGGCCAGCGGCCGGACCGAGGAGCTGCCGATGGGCGCGGAACGCGATCGGGTGGCCGGCTTCGGCCGGCTGGACTACGGCCTGCGCCAGGCTGGTGACTGGCGCCGGTGGGGGCCGTATGTCAGCGAGCGGCAGTGGGGCACGGTCCGCGAGGACTACAGCCCGGGCGGGGACGCGTGGAATTATCTGCCGCATGACCACGCACGCTCCCGCGCGTACCGCTGGGGCGAGGACGGCCTGGCGGGCTTCTGCGACATCCACCAGCGGCTCTGCCTGGGCCTGGCCCTGTGGAACGGCGAGGACCCGATACTCAAGGAGCGGCTGTTCGGCCTTACCAGCAGCCAGGGCAACCATGGCGAGGACGTCAAAGAGTACTGGTGGTACTCCGACGCGATCCCGAGTCACGCCTGGAACCGCTGGCGCTACCACTACCCGCAGCGGCAGTTCCCTTACGCCGAGCTCGTCGCTGAGAACGCTGCACGTAACCGCTCCGAGCCCGAATTCGAGCTGCTCGACACCGGAGCCTTCGACGACGACAGCTTCTGGATCGTGGCGGTCGACTACGCCAAAGCAGCACCCGACGACCTGCTGATGCGGATCAGCGTGACGAACGCCGGGCCGGAGCCGGCCAGCTTGCACGTGCTGCCGACCGCGTGGTTCCGCAACACCTGGGCCTGGGGCGACGACGTCGAGGTCCCAGCCAGACCCGTCCTAGCCGCCGTGCGCGCGAATCAGCAGCCACAGCCGGCCTGGGCGCGGGTCGGCGTGCAGCATCCATTTATTGGCCATCTCAACCTGCTGGCCGGGCCGGGTCCCGACGGCCGCCCGCCAGAACTGCTTTTCTGCGATAACGAAACCAACACCCAACTGCTGTTTGATAGCCAGCCGATCACGCCGTACCCGAAGGACGGGATCGGGGACCATGTGATCAGCGGAGCTGCGACGGTCAATCCGGCCCAGACGGGCACTAAGTGCTCCGCCTGGTACCGGCTTACCCTCGACGGCCGTCAGTCTGCCGAGTTGCGGCTGCGGCTGATGCCGACG
>DASWGE010000504.1:0-3289 GCA_036393895.1 Streptosporangiaceae bacterium
AAGCCCAGCAAGCCGGTGCTGTTGAACTGGTCGATGCCTGCAGCGGCGCCACCGCCGGAATCCCGCTCTCCGGCTACTTCACCAGCACGTCATGGTCGCGGGACAAGACTCAGGAAGTGGCGGCGTTCCGCGCCGGGCTGAGGCAGGCTGATGCCCAGGCCTCGATGCCGGGGCCGGTCCAGGCCGTGCTGCCCGGGTACGCCGGGCTGAGCAAGCAAGCGGCGGCCCTGATCACGACAGGCGTCTACCCCCTGACCACGATCACTGCCAGCCTGCAGCGGACCGCCGACCTCTTGTGGGGCACCGGAATGATCAAGAAGCAGCTCAATGTCTCGAACATGATCGCCCGGTAAGGCGCCCGACCCCGGCGTCGGTGTGCGCTGCGAGCGACACCTGCGCCGAAGGTCCGGTCAGGAATCTGACGTCAGTCCCAGCTCGCGCGCGATGATCATCCGCTGCACTTCGGAAGTGCCCTCGCCGATCTCCAGGACCTTTGCGTCCCGGTAGAACCTGGCGACGGGGAACTCGTTCATGTAGCCGTATCCGCCGAAGATCTGGGTCGCGTCGCGTGCGTTGTCCATAGCGGCGCCGGACGCGGTCAACTTCGCGATCGCCGCCTCCATTTTCACGGGCTGGCCGGCCACGAGCCTGGCGGCCGCCTCGTACCACGCCAGCCGGGCCGCAGAGGCACGCGCCTGCATGTCGGCGATCTTGAACTGGATGGCCTGGAAATGACCGAGGTTGTGGCCGAACGCCGACCGCTGCCCCACGTAGCCCAGGCACTCGTCGAGGCAGCCCTCGGCCAGGCCGGCCGCGAGCGCGGCGATCGCGATCCGGCCCTCGTCGAGAATCCGCAGGAACTGGGCGTAACCCCGGCCCGGCTCCCCGAGCATGTTGCCGACGGGCACCCGGCAGTCGCTGAATGACAACTCCCTGGTGTCCGAAGCGCACCAGCCCACCTTCGAATACTTCGCGCCGACCGTCAGGCCCGACGTGCCGGACGGGACGATGATCGAAGAGATCTCCGGCCTGCCGTCGGCCCTGCCCGTGATCGCCAGGACGGTGATCGCCGACGTGATCGAGGTACCCGAGTTGGTGATGAATGCCTTGCTGCCGTTGATCACCCACTCCCCACGCGCATCCCCATCCCCCTTCTCCAGGCGGGCAGTGGTCCGCATACCGCCAGGGATGTCAGAGCCGCCGCCGGGCTCGGTGAGGCCGAAGGCCGCCAGCCGTTCGCCGCTGCAGAGATCCGGCAGCCACTGGGCCCGTTGCTCCTCGCTGCCGTAGAGGTAGATCGGCATGGCCCCGAGCCCCACGCCCGCCTCGAGCGTAATCGCGACCGAGGAGTCAACCCTGGCGAGTTCGTGCAGCGCGAGGCAGAACGCGAAGTAGTCGCCGCCCATGCCGCCGTACTCCTCAGGGAACGGCAGTCCGAACAGACCGAGCTTCCCCATGCCTGCGACGATTTCGTAGGGAAATTCGTTACGCTCATAGAAGCCGCCGATGACGGGAGCAACTGCCTCGCGGGCGAACTCCATGACAGTGCTGCGCAGGGCCTCATGCTCATCGTCGAGACTGAAGCTGATCACCCCAGCGATGCTACCTGGCCTCATCTGGAGCAGCGCTAGGCTGTGAACATGGCGCTGGTTGGGCAATTCCGTCCCAATTGGCACGCTCGGACTGGCCGACGCAGACTGATAGGAACGGGCGCGACGCGACAATGACTCTAGGCCCAGCGACGAGTACTCACGGCCCGGCAGAGATGGCCCGGGTGTCTGGCCCGATAGGTGGCCCGGTAGGTGGCCCGGTATCGAGAGAGGAGCCCGCTGTGATGGTGACGCGGACCTGCCCGGACTGCGCGACTGAGGTCGGCTCAGACGACCTCATCTGCTTCACCTGCGGAGCCAATCTGCCCAGGGTCCTGTCGGCCGACGAGCCGCCGCCTCCGATCACCGTCGCCCAGAAGGCCTTGTCCGGCAACAAGGCCGGCCGCCGGATCTCGTCGGCCGTGCTGCGGATCACCTTCCCGGCGGGCAACGTGGAGGTGCCGGCCGGTACATCCGTCATGCTCGGCCGCGACCCGGCCGAGTCGCTCGTGGCGGCCGCGTTTGAGCAGTGCGAGAACGTGTCCCGACGGCACGCGCTGATCACCGTAGACGATGGTGGACACGCCACCATCAGGGACGAGAACTCCACAAACGGGACATTCGTCAACAACGACCGGCTGTTGCCGGGTATCGACGTCAGGCTCGTTGACGGTGACACCGTCAGGCTGGCCGCGGATGTCACCGGGCGGGTGTCAGTTCTCCAGTAGGTTGGCCGGGCGGGCCGGCCGACAGCTCCTTTTGCGTTGTTCATCGCTAGTTGAGTCTTTTGTGCGGCTCCCCGGGGCGTGGGCAAGGGCGGGCGAGCAGTTACGTGAAGAGTTAGGGGCTTATAGAGCCCTTTTCTCTACACGTAGCACCTAACTCTTCACCTAAGTCGCGCTACTGGCCCTCGTCGGCCGCCCACCACGGCGTCGAGGGCTCGCCAGACATGAACCACGGGCGGTACGGCTCGGCCAGGCCGCGGTTGGCGAACAGGCTCGTCTCGCCGAGCACGCCGAGCCCGCCATCAACCGAAGCCGGGAACGCGTCGTTGAGCCGGCTGGCCGCGCGAATCGCGTCCGCGAGGCCCCCCAAGCGCCCCGTCTGGCCGTCGTCGGCATCGGCGGGCCGATCGCCGGGCCCGCCGGTGTCCTGCTCGGTGGCCTCGCCTTCGCCGGGCCAGGCATCCTGCTCGGGCCGCCAACGCCAGTCCCCCGGCGCGCCCCGGTCGCCCGGTCCACCCCAGTCTTCCGACGCATCCAGGTTTCGCGGCGCATCCCAATCGCCCGGTCCACCCCGGTCCCCTGGCGCATGCCGGTTTCGTTGCGCGGATGGGTGGTTGTCTGCCAGCTGGCTCAGGCGCAGCCGCAGGTTGTCGAGTAACTCCGCGGGTGGTCGCGCGCGGCCGTCTGGCGCCCACGGCCGGGCACGAGAATCGCCTTCTGCTGCCAGCTCACCGGGCTGGCCGGACCTCCGGTCAAACAGCCCGCGCGGCACATCCATCGAGTGCATGCCCCAGATTGTGCTCCTTCGAGCCAAGCGATCCGGCCGGAACGGCACACTTTCGCGCGCGGCGGCTGGCGGTCATGAACTGCCGTTGCCAATGGCGCGCAGGATGCAGCAGTTGGCTCATGATTGGCCTGTTGTCAGACGGCATGTCCGTGACATGATCGGCGCAAGGTTAGCCATGAAGTGTCGGA
>DASWGE010000505.1:0-2969 GCA_036393895.1 Streptosporangiaceae bacterium
GCTCAGCGCCCTCGCGAGCTGCGACTGCGTGACCTTGATATCCGGCCAGCGATCCTCTCGCAGCGCACGCAATCTTCGCGCCAGCAACTGGCGCGGGTCGCTAGCAGGATCCATTCGAACTCACTTTACATGAACTTCAGTCGACGGGCTGAACAAGGCCGCAATCTGATGGTACCCCGAAGAAGCCCCTGCTAGATGCGCCGATCCGGCTGGCCCGAGACGAGATCCCCTGGCCTGCGGCCTGCCCACTTGGCAAGGGACGTCTTACCACAGCAAAGCATTTCGTCTAACACTTCAGAGGGTAAAGTAAAGCTATGCATGTTCTGGCTAGCCGCGCAGGAGAATGAGAAAACTTAACTGAAGTTAACTGAAGTGGTGAGGTTCGACGATAGCTCCTTTGCTAGCGATCGCAATGCGGCACGCGTGCATCACAGCCGCGTGCGTCCATGTCCGGGCGGCGGTAGCGGGACTCCCGGCGCACATCGCGGCCGGCCCGGCCGCCCTTCTGCTGCTCGCGGCTTGCTTCGTGCTAGTTGGCCGCGTTCACATCGAGCTGGTTAGCCTCGTCTCACACCTGATCCGGACGGCCGCGGCCGTTGGCCGCATGCTTCTCCTCGTTGTCGTGGTGGCATTGCTCGTGGTGATCGTCGTGCTGCACGCCTGAGCAGTCATCCGATCACCGGCACGGCGCCACCCTACTGCCCGGCCATCCGGGGCCGGGCTGCTGGCACAACGGCGACGCGCCTGGCCAACTCGGCGATCAGGTCAGAGGTTGTCGCTGGCTGGTCCAGCATCACCCACGTGCGGCTGCCGGCGATCACCTCCACGCGCGCGTCGGGCAGTATGGCGGCCAGCCGGCGAGCGTGGTCGGCGGGGAAGAACTTATCGTCGCCGGCCCAGGCCAGCAGCGCGGGCTTGGTGAAGGTGGCCAGCTCAGCGGCGATCTTGTTCATGAACTCGTCGTCACCAAGCGCCGCGGTTAGCCGGCGGAGGTCGCGCCGCACGCCCTTGTCCGCGAAGTAGGCGGCGACCCACTGGTCGATCAGATCATGCGGCAGGTCACCGTGGGTCAGCCAGCCATACCCGGTCGGCAGCGACCGTGGCGGCCTTGACTTGAGCATCGCCAGCAGCGGAGTCAGCGTCCCCGAGCGCGCAGCGGCGATCAGCGGGCGGAACGGCTTGGGCGGGAAATTGTCGAACGCGTCGCCGGCGGTGAGCACGAGCCCGCCGACCCGCTCGGCGTGACGAGCCGCGACCACCTGGGCGATGGCAGTGCCACTGTCGTTGCCGACCAGGGTCACGTCGCGGAGGTCCAGGACATCAAGGAAATCGGCGACCAGGCGGCCCAGCCCGGCCGCGCTCAGGTCTGCGTCCGGCCGCAGTGGAGCGGGGTGCGCGCCGAACGGCAGCTCTGGGACCAGACAGCGGAACTCGTCATCGAGCCGGCGCACGACCGGATCCCACAGGCCGCCACCCATGAAGTAGCCGTGAAGGAAGACGACAGGCGCGCCCGCGCCAGATTCGCGGTAATGCAGGGTGCCGTGGGACAGTTCGGCGTGGGGCATGGCTCCTCCAGGTGCCGGGCGAGTAAGATACAAGCAGTCTGTATGTAATTTACATACAGACTGTACTTATTGCAAGGGGTTGCGACAAGCATGGCCAGGAGCAAGCATGATCTCCGCTCTGAGGCGACCCGGCAGGCTCTGGTACGCGCGGCCCGAAGCTTGTTCGGCGCGCGCGGCTACGCCGACGTGGGCACTGAAGAGATCGTCCGGACGGCCGGGGTTACCCGAGGCGCCTTGTACCACCAGTTCCGCGACAAGGCCGGCCTGTTCGCCGCCGTGGCCGAGGAGGTCGAGGCCGAGATCACCGGGCGGATCGCGGCGGGCGCGGCGGGCGAATCTGCCGAGCCTATGGATGTGCTTCGGGCCGGCGCGCGGCTTTTCCTTGAGGCCTGCGCGGAGCCCGAGGTCGAGCGGATCATCCTGCTCGACGCGCCTGCGGTGCTCGGCTGGGAAGCATGGCGGGATTTGTACGCCAGGTACGGCTTGGGCCTAGTCCAGCTCGGGCTGCAGTCGGCCATGGAATCCGGCGCCATCGTCCGGCAGCCGGTCACCCCGCTCGCGCATGCCCTGATCGGCGCGCTTGATGAGTGCGCGCTCTACGTGGCACGAGCCGAGGATCCAGCGACGGCCCGGCAAGAGTGCGCCGCGATCTTCGACCAGATCCTGCGCGGCTTCAGCCCCGGCGGCCAGCCGAACGCCCCGTCGCGGCCCTGAACCAGGCTGCGCGCCAGCCGCCCGGCCTGGGCGATCCTCACACGTTGGCGAACTCGGCCAGCAACGGGGCGAGCGCCTGCGGGCTGACGTTGTGTCCCTCGCCCGCCAGGGTACCGAGCTTGGCGCCTGGGATCGTCATGGCCAGCGTCCTGGCCGTCTCGGCCATGAACGGCGCGCCGTCTTCGCCATGCATCACGAGCACCGGCACCGTGATCCTGGCCGCGCGGCCGGCCGGAACCGACCTGTCCTTGCCCATCAGAGCCGCATGATCGTAGGCAAGCGTCGGCGCCACAGCCTCAATGCCCGGCCAGAACGGCGCCTGACGCACGCTCTCGAGCTGGTCGGCCGGCGTGCCGACGAAGGTCATGAAGAGCGCGGCGGCATCGCCAGGACGGCCGTCCGCAAGGGCAACCGTCATTTCTGCCAGGTACCTTTCCCATCCCTCCCGGGCCGCTGGATCGTCATCGTATGGCGCCTCATACATGGCGAGCTTGGTGACTTGAACGCTACCCAGCGCGAGGGCAGCCTCAAGTGCCAGGCAAGCGCCGGACGAATGACCGTACAAGGCCGCCGAGCCCCCTGCTTCGCCGATCACAGCGGCGATGTCCTCGATCTCGCGCTCGACGGCGTACGGGGCGATGTCGCCGCTGTCGCCCCTGCCGCGCCGGTCGTAGACGTAGACCCTGAGCC
>DASWGE010000506.1:0-1554 GCA_036393895.1 Streptosporangiaceae bacterium
ACGCACGCCGCTGACCTGTCGAACGTATTCCGGGAGGATGTCGTGACGCCGTGCCTGAGCGCGGATGTCGTGCTCTCCCAGGCGCCCGCTGCGGAGGCCGGTCAGTTCAAGGTGCCTCGCATTCTGGCGGAGGACTGAGTCTTGGCCACCGACAGCGATTTGACGACGCTGACCGCTGCCGAGATGGCCGCGGCCGTCGCCGCTGGCGACGTCTCGGCCGTCGACCTGACCAAGGCACATCTGGACCGGATCGAACAGACCGACCTCCAGGTCCGCGCCTTCCTCTACGTCGCGAGCGACGGCGCGCTCGCAGCCGCGCGCATGGTCGACGAACGGAGGGCCGCAGGGGAGCCCCTCGGCCCGCTCGCGGGAGTGCCGCTCGCGCTCAAGGACGTGTTCACGACCGCCGACATGCCGACCACCTGCGGATCGAAGATACTCGCCGGGTGGCGGCCGCCTTATGACGCGACCATCACAGCCAGGCTGCGCGCCGCAGGCGTCGTGATACTCGGCAAGACCAACATGGACGAGTTCGCGATGGGCTCGTCCACAGAGAACTCAGCTTTCGGGCCCTCCCGCAACCCGTGGGACCTGGCCCGCGTGCCTGGCGGGTCTTCTGGCGGCTCGGCGGCTGCAGTGGCCGCCTATCAGGCACCCCTCGGCATCGGCACCGACACCGGCGGCTCGATCCGCCAGCCAGCCGCGGTCTGCGGGCTCGTGGGCGTCAAGCCGACCTACGGCGGCTCGTCCAGGTACGGCCTGGTCGCGTTCGCATCCTCGCTCGACACGCCGGGCCCGCTCACCAGGACGGTGCTCGACGCCGCGCTGCTGCACGAGACAATCTCCGGCCACGATCCGTGCGACTCCACCTCGCTCGACGCGCCCGTCCCGCCGGTCGTCGCCGCGGCCAAGAACCCCGACGTGACCGGGCTGCGGATCGGCGTCGTCACCGAACTGGCGGGAGATGGATACGCCGGCGGCGTGCTGTCGTGCTTCAACGAGGCCATCGAGCTGCTCGAGTCGCTCGGCGCCAAGGTCATCGAGGTGTCCTGCCCGCACTTCCGCTACGCGCTGCCCGCCTACTACCTCATCGCGCCGAGCGAGTGCTCATCCAACCTGGCCAGGTTCGACGGGATGCGGTACGGGCTGCGGGTCGGTGACGACGGCACCGCGAGCGCCGACGAGGTTATGAGCCTGACCAGGGCCGCGGGCTTCGGCGCCGAAGTCAAGCGCCGCATCATGCTCGGCACCTACGCGCTGTCCAGCGGCTACTACGACGCCTACTACGGAAAGGCGCAGCAGGTCAGGACCCTGATCACGCGAGACTTCAGCGCGGCGTTCGAGCAGGCCGACGTCCTGGTCTCGCCGACCACGCCCACAACAGCATTCCCGATCGGCGAGCGGGTCGACGATCCGATGGCGATGTATCTGGCCGACCTAGCCACCATCCCTGGCAACCTGGCCGGCAACGCCGCGATGTCGGTGCCGTGCGGCCTGTCTCCGGAGGACGGGCTGCCCGTGGGCCTGCAGATCATGGCCCCGGTCCTGGCCGAC
>DASWGE010000507.1:0-3328 GCA_036393895.1 Streptosporangiaceae bacterium
CAGTTCACTCTCGGTGGCTGTGGCCAGCCGCGCTGCCGCGACAGAGGTGAATGCGGCAGCACGAGCGCCGGCTTGGACGTCGGGGGTGATCCCATCGGCGAACAGGACGCCGGGGACCAGCCGGGGAAAATCCCGCCAGACCTCCGCGGAGTGCTCGAAATGCATCATGAGCCGACCGGAGCCGGCGCCCGCCCATCGCGGCCCATCGCGTAGAACTCGGGATTGGGCTGCAGCGCCGCGAGGTGGGCAAGCCGGTTGGATGCGGCGAACAGCGCCGTGATCGCACCGACGTCCCAGATCTCATCTTCGGTTAGGCCGGCCGACCGCGCTCGCGCGACGTCGGCGTCGGCGAACATCTCGGGCTGGCGGGTCAGCGCGAGGGCGAGATCGACGATGGCACGGCCTCGCTCGTCCAGCTCCGCCCGCCAGGGATTGACAGCCACTCGGTCGGCCAGGTGCGGATCCCGGGAGCGGATCCGCAAGATCGCCCCGTGAGCCACCACACAGTAGGTGCAATGGTTGGCTCCGGACGTCGCGACCACCACTAGTTCCCGCTCCGCCTTGCTGAGGCCGTCCTGCCGGTCCATCAGCGCGTCGTGATAATCGAGAAATGCCCGCAGTTCCGCGGGCCGGTGGCCGAGCGCCCGGAAGATGTTCGGAACGAATCCCGACTTCTGAGCGATCACGCCGACCCGCTCGCGGAGATCGTCGGGAAGCTCGTCCAATTCAGTCACCGGGAACCTGCTGTCAGCCACGTCTTCTCCTTCGCCGCTGCCTGGTTGATCTGGCTGCACGATAGCTCGTGCGCGGCTGCCCTAAGTGGGCCCGGATGCGAGGCCTTCGTGCAGCCGCCTGAACTCGACACGGGGGTCTTGCGGCTCAGGCTGCGGTGCGGCTGGTCGCGGTGCGTGCACCGGCGGGCACCCACTGGGACGCAGGCCACTACCGCAGTGCCGTCGCCGACGCGGCCACCAACGTCAGCCAGTACACCCAGAAGCGCCTCGGCCGGTACGACATCTCCGAGAAGGACCTCATGTGCCAGGCCTTCACGCCCAAGCCCCCGAAGCCCGGCGAGCCTCGCCTGCGGTGCCCCGGAAACCCGAAGAGCCAGACCGTCCAGTCCCAGCAGGAGGGCGCGATGCTCTTCGCGATGGGAGCCTATGCGGCGCTCCGCAACCCGGCGAACCACCTGACCGGCGACTGGAACCCCGTCACCGCGTTCCACTACTTGGCCGCGTTCAGCATCGTGGTCGAGTGGGTGAAGCACTGGGACGTCGTCTACGCCGCGCCCGTCACGATCGAGCAGGCGCGCTGGTCGCCCAGGTCCAGAAGGCTGCGGCGTCACCTTAAATCCGCCGGGGCAGGTAGGCCTTCCGAGGTCATGGCTACCTAAAAACCTATGGACTGAAGGAGCTAACGTACGGCCCATGAACATCGAGATCCCCCTGCTCGTGCTGAAGCTCGGCCGCCTCGTCAAGCCCCGGTACCTGGTCCTGCAGCATGAGATTCGCGGCGCGGGCAACAACCCCGCCGTGGTCTACGCGGACGTGTTCTACAGCAGGTCGCGAGCTGAGAAGGCAGCCAAGGCTGCTGACGACCGCCTGCGCTTCAGGATCGGCGACGTGGTGATCGGGATGAACGAGACGAGCAACATTGGTTCCCCGTGCGCGTCTTAAGGGCATGAGCAGCATCGCGTATCGGAGTACATTGACGGGTGTGCTCAACAGGGTCATGGTCGTCGTGCTGCTCGGGTGTGTGGGCCTGACCGCGGGCCTGGCGTTCGGCACGCTGTTCTCCAGCAACCAGTCGTTCTCCTTTTCTTGCAGGTCGGGCATAGGTCCGCAGCCGTGGTGTAGCCCGACCGTCACACCGACAACGAGTCTCGGCGTGACGGTCGTGATGCCCCCCAGGAGCAGCTATAAGAAACCTGCCAACTTCGTCTCGGCCGAGGAAATGGTGCGGTGGCACCCGCGTCTTCATCCAGGTGTGCGCGAGGTTGCTCACGGCGACCGCGTTATCGAGCTGTCGCCGACAGGTTTCAGACCCGCTTTGTGCTCGAGTTGCTCGAGCGATAGGCGGGCTGTGTGCGCGATCGCCCGGCGGCATTGCGACGACTACACCGCACAGTGGCTCGCCCTGCGTCGGGTCGTGAAATGGGGTCTGCAGGGCGTCGGGAGCAGGCCGTACAAGGTGATATGGCATGGGGCACCGCCGGTCGGCTTCCCACGGCCAGCTACGTCGGGTCGGCTTCCCATGGGCGGCTGCGTCCTGTTCGGACTCCTGGCCGGGCTGTCGGCCGCGCTCGGGTTCCTTGTGCCGCCTAGGTCGCGCGTGACCGCCGTGCACTCGGCCTCGACCTGAAGCCACCACGCGACTGGGCCAAGCGAGACCAGGTCGACCACAGCGATCTCAGCCTTGTCCTTCGCCGCGTGAAGGTCGACGGCATGAACGCCGAGGATGTCGCCGCCGGCTGGGAAGCGGCGATGGGCGCAACTGATCGAGCTGCCTGCCGACGAAGCCGGTGAGCTGGGAGTTCCTTGACATGTACCGGGTCGGCGCCGACGGCTGGCTGAACTGGCACTTCCTGGCTACCGACTGGAATCTGGTACGGCTGCGACTGCTGGGACAGGCACCAGACCTGCCTGCCACTCCGGCCCGCCGCGCCGTGCAAGTAGAACTCGCCCAGCAGCGAAACCAGCTGCGGCGCGGATGATGTCCAGCTCGACAGCCTGAGAGACCGCATTTGGACACCGGGCAAGCCTTCCTCTCGCCGGAGCGGCGCTTTGCGGCCGGCTTCGACAAGCGGAAGCGCAGCCTGCTCGTTCGCTCCAACTGGATACGAGTAGCCGCATGGTCGGCGGCAGCCATCATCGCATTGTGGATGTGTTGGCAGGTGTTGGCGTGAGCCTTTCGCGGCCTGGACGTGCTTGGATCTTCAGATTGGCGTTGGTCGATCCTGGTGCCATTGGCCCGGGTGTCGTTATGATCCATTCAGGTTTAGTGGCGAACGCGTATTCCGGCCGCTCCGCCGGCGCAGGCGGGACGACCGGCTGCCTGGACGTGGCCGTCGGCGGAGGAGGTCTCACATGCGAGGCAAGCGCACAATCGGATCGCTGGCCGGAGCCATGCTTATCCTGTCGGCTGCAGGCGCCGCGCCTGCCTGGGCCGGATCCGCGCAACCCGGGACACGGTCGGCTGCCTCGGCTGTGGCCGCTCTGCCGGCTCCGGTCCCGTGCAATACGTCGGCGGGCTCCTGCTGGCTGCCACCGGTTGTCTCGCGCTGGCAGTACCAGCTGCAGGGCTCGGTCAACTCATCGGGCCAGTGCAT
>DASWGE010000508.1:0-3390 GCA_036393895.1 Streptosporangiaceae bacterium
CATGACCCGGTCGTACTCCTCGAAGTCATCGTGCGTTCCGCCAGCCGCGGTGAAAATCTCCCTCAGCAGCAGCCTGAGCCGCTCGCGGCCGATGCCGTCCACAGGATCGTCCGGGCCGGCGATCTGGGCGGGGCCTTCGACAGCGGCCCACTGCCATCCGGCCCGCAGCGCCACCGACGCTCGCGGCCTCGCCCGCAGATGGACCAGCTTGCGGGCCTTGCCGTGGATGACGACCGCGACCACCCTGTTTCCCGTGATCGGATGATCGATCACGCCGGCGTTGACCACGGACGGGCGCACCCGGCCGTCGGGGCCGAGCACTGTCATTACCACCAGGCCATGATCGGCCGGCACGAGCGCCTCGAAATCGGCGAGATCGGCCATTTCATCCCTCCTCTAATTCGCCGGCCTGCGGGCCAGCCTCCTGCGCAGCGCGCGGGCCCGCCAGCCCTGGACGCGACGGCTGCTGCTACATGTGCACCCGTTTGCTTGACGGGTCATACATCGGCCGGAGCGACATCCGTGCGGGGTACACCGCATCGCCAATCCTGACCGTCCATTCACCGGAGTCCAGGTATTTCTGGTTGACCGGCTCATCCGCGTCGATCATGGCCAGGCCGACCGCGCCGCCGAGGGTGAATCCGTACGAAGCAGCGCGGATATACCCAGCGGGGCGCCCGTTCCTGCACACGACTTCGGCGTGGTGCATCAGCGGCTCGGGATCGCCCAGCAGCACCTGCACTAGCCTGCGGGTTAGCGGACCTGCGGCCTTCTGCGCGAGCACGGCCTCGCGGCCGATGAACCCGCCTGGCTTGTCCAGGGCCACGGCGAAACCGAGCCCGGCTTCGAGCGCCGAGTCGGTGTTGTCGATGTCGTGCCCGTAGTCCCGGTAGGCCTTTTCCATCCGCAGGCTGGCTAGGGCCTTCAGGCCAGCGTGCCGCAGGCCGAGCGGCTCGCCGGCGGCAATCAGCCGGTCGTAGACGGCCGCCGCCTGTTCGGCGGGGATGTGCAGTTCGTAGCCGAGCTCGCCGAGATAGGTGATCCTGATGCACAGCGCTCGCGCGAACCCAATATCGATGTAGCGCGCGGCACGGAAGCCGAACGCGTCGTTGGACATGTCCGCGCTGGTGACGGCCGCCATGAGGTCGCGCGACAGCGGCCCCTGGACATTGAGCTGCGCGTACCCCGAGGTCACGTCCGCCGCGTTGGCATGCGCGTCGCCGAAATGGCGGCGCATCCAGGTCAGCGCGTGGCGGTGGGCGGTGTCCGAGGCCACGACGAAGAACTCGTCGTCGTCCAGCATCGTCACGGTCAGGTCGGCCTCCAGCCTGCCCCTGTCGTTCAGCCACTGGGTATAGGTAATCCGGCCTGGCTCGGCCGCCACCTGGTTCGCGGAGATCCGCTCAAGCTCGCGGCCAGCATCCCTGCCCTGGACAACGAACTTCGCCATGAACGACATGTCCATCACGATCACACCGTCGCGGGTGGCGTGATGCTCAGCCTCCCAGTAGCCGAACCAGTGCGGCCGTCCCCAGGTGAGCTCGCCGGCCTCGGGCTCGATGCCCTCAGGTGCATACCAGTCGGCGCCTTCCCAGCCGCTGACATCCCTGAAGCAGGCACGCCGGGCCGCGAGCCTGTCGTGGATCGGCGACAGTCGCGCGCCCCGCGCGGTCCTGGCCGGGCGGTACGGATAGTGCGTCGCATACACCAGGCCAAGCGACTCGACGGTCCTGCTGGCACGGTATTGCGGGTTGGCCTGGTAGGGATGGAGCCGGTCGATGTTCATCGCAGTGACGTCGACGTCCGGGCTGCCGTCGATGATCCACTGCGCGATGGTCCGGCCGATTCCGCCGCCGGTCAGGATGCCGATCGAGTTCAGGCCGGCGGCGACGAAGTAGTTCCTGAGCTCGGGCGCCTCGCCGATGATGGGCAGCAGGTCGGGAGTGAAGCTCTCAGGCCCGCAGAAAAACTTCCTGATTCCGATCTGCTCGGTAATCGGGACCCTCGCCATGGTGGTTTCCAGGTAGGGGCTCATCCGGTCCCAGTCCGGCGGCAGCTCACCGAAGGAGAAGTCGGGCGGGATGCCGTCGACCCGCCACGGCGCGCAGACCGGCTCGAACAGGCCGAGCATCAGCCCGCCGCCCTCCTCTCGGTAGTAACCGTAGGAGGCCGGGTCCTCCAGCACTGGCCAGGAGCCGTCGACTCCATCGATCGGTTCGGTCAGCAGGTAGTAATGCTCGGCTGCCTGCAGCGGGATGGACACCCCGGCGAGCTCGCCGAGCTGACGCGCCCACATGCCCGCGCAGTTGACAACGTACTCGGCCTCGACGTCGCCCTGATCGGTCCGCACTCCGGTGACGGTGCCGCGGTCGCGCTGGAACCCGGTCACCGGGACGCCCTCGATGATCGTGACGCCCCCCATCCGCGCTCCCCTGGCCAGCGACATGGTGACGTCGACCGGGTTGACCCGGCCGTCGTCGGGGATGTAGAAGCCGGCCAGCACGTCGTCGGTCCTGGCCAGCGGCCACAGCTCAGCGACCTCACGCGGCGTGATCTCGTGCACCTCCACGCCCAGGTGCCGGTTGAACGCCGCCACCCGCCGGTACTCCTCCAGCCGGCCTGGTTCGACCGCCAGCTCGATGAGTCCGCATTGCTTCAGGCCAGTGGCCAGGCCGGTCTCGGCCTCCAGCCGCCCGTACAGGTCCCTGGTGTACTGCCGCAGCTCGGTCGATGTCTGGGAGGTTGACCCGAAGGTCGCCATCAACCCGGCTGCATGCCAAGTCGTTCCTGAGGTGAGCCGGTCGCGCTCGAGCAGCAGAACATCTTTCATCCCCATGCGGGCGAGGTGGTAGGCGACCGATGTGCCGATGATTCCGCCGCCCACGACGACGACCTGAGCCCGGTCGGGGAGTCTGCGCACGCTGTGCGCCGGCCGGGCGGACGCGGCCTGTTCGTCAGTTGATCGTTCGCTTGGCTGTGCGGTCATCTGGCGGCTGCCCCGGGTTCTGTGGCGGCTGGGTTCTGTGGCGGCTGGGTTCTTCGGCGGCTGGGTTCTTGGGCGACGGCGTCGATCCGGTCGATGGATGAGCATATCGGCGCTGGGGGACGCAAGGCTGGCATGTCATGGCAGAACCGCCCGAGCCGCGGAGCGAACGGGAACTGCTACCAGCGCTGCGGAAGCTCGGCTAAGCCCCCTCGGGCGATCAGCCCCGGGTCAGCTTGCGGTAGGTGACGCGGTGCGGCCGCGCAGCCTCGGCGCCCAGCCGGTCGATCTTGTTCTTCTCATACGCCTCGAAGTTGCCCTCGAACCAGAACCAGCTCGAACTGCCTTCCCAGGCCAGGATGTGGGTGGCGATGCGGTCAAGGAACCAGCGGTCGTGGCTGGTGATC
>DASWGE010000509.1:0-1652 GCA_036393895.1 Streptosporangiaceae bacterium
AAGGTCACCGCCAGCGTCTGAAAGGGGAGAGATGACGAAGCACGTGATCCAGGCCGAGGGTGGCGCCCCGCCTCTCGGCGCCTATTCGCACGGATGGCGCGCCGGCGGCTTCATCTATATCACGGGGACCGGGCCGATCGGGCCGGACGGGAAAGTGGTCGGAGAGACGATCGAGGAGCAGACGCACCAGGCGATCGACAACGTCGCTGCTGTGCTCAGGGCCGAGGGCGCGGCGCTGTCAGACGTGATAAAGGTGAGCGTGCACCTCAGCGACACCAACCTGTTCCGTCGCTACGACGCTGCATACCGGGAGCGGTTCTCGCCCCCGTACCCAGCGCGGACCACAGTCGGCAGCGACCTGCACCAGGTGCCGGGGATGCTGATCGAGATCGAGGCAGTCGCGTACGTCGGAGACTAGCCAGCGCGGCGCTGCCTGATTCTGTATGCAGGCCAAGGCTCGTGCGCCCTGAGGGGCGCGACGCCCTGCCCTAAACAACCGAACGGCAAGACGTCTGCCCTGCCGTTTCCTGATATACACCCGCGATCAACTCTTGCGTACATTAACTCAACCTGCATACAGTCTCCTCAGCGTACCGTTGCGGATGCGATTTCTGA
Source organism: Streptosporangiaceae bacterium (assembly GCA_036393895.1). GTDB lineage: Bacteria > Actinomycetota > Actinomycetes > Streptosporangiales > Streptosporangiaceae > Chersky-822. Next base: position 616 of record DASWGE010000509.1, read on the forward strand.
TGCTGCGGAACGGAGGCGGTCCGCATGCTGGCGGTGAGGCTGCACGGAAACCGGGACCTGCGCGTCGATGAGATGCCCGAACCGGATTCTGTCGCCCCCGGCCAGCTCCGCGTCATGCCGCAGTGGTGCGGGATCTGCGGCACCGACCTGCACGAGTACTCCCGCGGGCCGCTGTACACCCCGGCCGACCAGCTCCCGCAAGTGATCGGGCACGAGTTTTCCGCGGTCGTCGCGGAGACTGGTGCGGGCGTGCGTGACCTGCGGGCAGGCGATCGCGTTGCCGTGCTCCCCCATGTGTTCTGCGGGACCTGCTATTACTGCCTCCGCGGCAGGCAGGGGCTGTGCTCAAGCCTAAGGCTGACCGGAGTGACCTGGCCGTGGGGCGGACTGGCCGAGCAGGCGGTCGTGCCCGCGTCCCAGGCGGTGCGGCTGCCAGACGAGGTGTCGTTCGAGCAGGCCGCCGTGCTTGAGCCGTTGGCAACCGTCGTGCACGGGGTCGAGCGTTCCGGGCTACTACCCGGAGACAACGTGCTGATCACCGGCGGCGGCCCGATCGGCCAGCTCGCGATGCTCGCCGCGGCCGCCGCGGGCGCCGGGCAGATCTTTGTCTCCGAGCCGCAAGCCGGGCGGCGGGCAGTCGCTGACCGGAACGGCGCTTCGGCGACCTTCGATCCCGGCTCAGCCGACGTGGCCCTCGAGGTGCTCGAGCGCACCAATGGCATCGGCGCCGACTGCGCCATCGAGTGCTCGGGAAGCCAGGCCGGGCTCGACGCCTGCGTCGCCGCCGTGCGCCGGGCCGCGACGATCGCCGTCATCGCGCTGCACCTGGGCGACCGGACGGTCCAGCCGGAAGGGTGGGTCTGGCGCGACCTGACCGTGGCCGGGGTCTGGTCTTTCAAGATCTGGGACACCCCGCGCATCCTCGCCCAGATCGCCGCCGGGGCTCTGCCGGTCGAGAAGGTCATCACCAGCCGGATCGCCATGCACCAGATCGTGCGCGACGGCATCGAGCGTCTCGCTGATCCCGCGGGCGACCA
>DASWGE010000510.1:0-7308 GCA_036393895.1 Streptosporangiaceae bacterium
AGACGGCCCGTAGCCTTGATTTCATGACCAAGCCGGGCAGCCCCGCTAGTTCCGTGAGTCCTGCCGACCGTTATACCGCTTATATGCGCAGCAAGCAGACAGATGACGCAGAGTTGGCCGAGTTTCAGGCCCTGTATGACTTCGACTTCGACGACTACCAGCTCGAGGCGTGCGGTGCGCTCGCTGACGGCCACGGCGTGCTGCTCGCCGCGCCGACCGGTTCTGGCAAGACCGTCGTCGGTGAGTTCGCCGTCCATCTGGCCCTGGCGACCGGCACCAAGTGCTTCTACACCACGCCCATCAAGGCCTTGTCCAACCAGAAGTACGGGGACCTGGTGCGGCGGTACTCGGCCGCCAAGGTTGGCTTGCTAACCGGCGACAACAGCATCAACGGTGACGCGCCCATCGTGGTCATGACCACTGAGGTGCTGCGGAACATGCTGTACGCGGGCTCGCCGACGCTGGCCGGCCTCAGCCACGTGGTGCTCGACGAGGTGCATTACCTGGCGGACAGGTTCCGCGGCGCGGTCTGGGAGGAGGTGATCATTCACCTGCCCGAGTCGGTGACCCTGACCGCCCTGTCGGCGACGGTCAGCAACGCCGAGGAGTTCGGCGACTGGCTGTCCTCCGTGCGAGGCGGCACGAGCGTGATCGTCGACGAGCAGAGGCCGGTGCCACTGTGGCAGCACATGATGGTGGGCAACCGCCTCTATGACCTCTTCGCCGGCCCAGGTGCGCAGGATGCGGAGCGGGCTGCCCGGCATCCGCAGGTCAACCCGGAGCTGATCAGGATCTCCCACCGGGACTTGGCAGGCCAGCGAGACGCGATGGGGCGGCGCGGCAACGGCGGCTCAGGTCGCACGGCAGCACCGGTCGACCGGGGCAGACGCGGCGGACGCGGCGGACCTGGCGGCCGCCCGGGTAGTTCACTCAATCGGACTGATCGGGGCCTGCGGGTGGCCGGCCCGGCCAGGTTCGCGCCGCCTCGCCGCGCTGAGGCCATCGGCAGGCTCGACCGGGCCGGGCTGCTCCCCGCGATCACGTTCATCTTTAGCCGGGCCGGCTGCGACGCAGCTGTCCAGCAGTGCCTGGCCGCGAACCTGCGGCTGACCACGCCGGAGGAGGCCGAGGAGATCGCCTCGATCGTCGCCCGGCGCGCCGCCAATATCCCGTCGCAGGACCTGCGGGTCCTCGGCTACGACGACTGGCTGGCCGGGCTGGTCCGCGGCATCGCGGCTCATCATGCCGGCCTGCTGCCTGTGTTCAAGGAGGTTGTGGAGGAGCTGTTTGCCGCTGGTCTGATCCGGGCGGTCTTCGCCACCGAGACGCTGGCACTCGGCATCAACATGCCAGCCAGGACGGTCGTCATCGAACGGCTGGACAAGTGGAACGGCGAGACTCACGCGGATCTGACGGCGGGGGAGTACACCCAGCTCACTGGCCGGGCCGGACGGCGGGGCATCGACGTCGAGGGACACGCGGTCGTGCTGTGGCAGCCCGGGATCGACCCAGTGACGGTCGCGGGGCTGGCGGGGACGAGGACGTATCCGCTGAACTCCAGCTTCCAGCCGTCCTACAACATGGCTGTCAACCTGGTGGGCCAGGTGGGCCGCGAGCGGGCTTCCCGGCTGCTCGAATCGTCGTTCGCGCAGTTCCAGGCGGACCGGGCGGTGGTCGGCATCGCCAGGCGGGCCAGCCGGATCCGCGATTCGATGGGCGAACTGGCGGCGAGCTGCGACCGAGGTGACTTCGCCGAGTACGCCATGATGCGCACCGAGCTGTCCCAGCGCGAGAAGGAGCTGGCCAAGGGCCGGTCCGCGGCCAGGCGCGGCGCGGTACTCGATTCACTCGCGCAGCTAGGCCGCGGCGACATCATCGTCGTACCAGGCGGACGCCGAGCAGGCACCGCCGTTGTCCTCGAGCCGGGCGCCAATCCCGCCGCGCCGCTCCTGGTCTTGTTGACCGAGCACCGGCAGATCAGGCGCCTGTCCGCGGCCGATTGCCCTGATCCGGTTGTGCCGGTCGAGCGGATCACGATCCCCGGCCGGTTCAATCCGCGTTCGCCGCAGCACCGCAAGGACCTGGCCGCCACGATGCGGAACAAGCTCGCGGGCGCCAGTGCCAGGCAGCTGCGCCAGGCGACCAGGCAGAACCGGGCCGAACTCGGCGAGGCCGAGGCTGACATTGCCGACCTGAGGCGCAGACTGCGTGAGCACCCCTGCCATGGCTGCCCGGACGAGCAGGCACACTCCAGGCAGGCCGAGAGGTACCTGCGGCTTGACCGGGAGGCGGAGGCGCTAGACCGGCGGGTGGCCGGGCGGGCACACGTGGTCGCCAGGACATTCGACCGGGTCTGCTCTGTCCTCGAGCAGCTCGGCTACACCGACGGGGACACGGTCACGACCGATGGCCAGATGCTGGCGGGCATCTACTCCGAGCTCGACCTGCTGACCGCTGAATGTCTGCGCCGCCGTATCTGGGACAACCTGAGCCCGGCTGACCTCGCTGCCTGCGTATCCGGGCTCACCTTCGAGGCCCGCCGGCCCGAGGAGTCGGAGCTGCCACGGGTGCCCGGCGGCCAGGTCAGCGCCGTGCTGGCGACCATGACCAGGCTTTGGGCGGAACTCGACGGCATTGAGAAGAGACACCACCTGTCGTTCCTTCGAGAGCCTGACTTCGGCTTCGCCGCCAGGTCGCACGCCTGGGCCTCGGGCCAGCCGCTGGAGCTGCTGCTCGACGACGACATGACCGCGGGCGACTTCGTCAGGGCCGTCAAGCAGCTCATCGACCTGCTCGACCAGATCCGGGTAGCCGCTGGCAACACCGCAATCGCTGCCACCGCCCGATCAGCGATCGCGGCGCTGAGGCGCGGAGTCGTTGCGTACTCCTCGATCCAGTAGCAGGGTTGTCACGGAACGGAGCAAAAGATTTGCCAGCCGATACGGAAATCAGGCGGGCACGGCCCGAGGAATGGCCGGTCTACCGGCAGGTCAGGCTCACGGCGCTCGCCGAGGCCCCGCACGCGTTCATGTCCACGCTCGAGCGGGAGCAAGGTTTCGGGGAGGACATATGGCGCCAGCGTCTCGGCTCACCCACGGCTGCCACGTTCCTGGCCTGGCGAGACGGCGAGCCGGCCGGGACGGCGACCGGGAAGACCGACGACCCCGCGGACGAATACGCCGTTCCCGATGCATGGCAGCTCGTCGGCATGTGGGTCGATCCGCGCGCCCGCGGACTGGGAGTCGCCGACGGACTGGTCGACATGGTCGCGAACCACGCCAGGGCCGAGGGGGCGGCTTGCCTCGTCTTGTGGGTTACCGAGGTCAACGACCGGGCTCGCGCCTTCTACCAGCGGATAGGGTTCGTGCCCACCGGTGCGCGCCAGCCGGTCAGACCGTCCGAACCCGGGCTCTGGGAGGAGCAAATGATCCGCCAGCTCGGCTGATCGCCGCAAAGCCCGGGCCCGAGCTAACGCGACTAGCCCTGCCCCTGGCTACGCGACCCCGGGTGGATCGTGGCTGTGCAGGACGCGCTTGCCGTCGGGGCTGATGGCGGTCTTCGTGCCGTCAGCGTTCAGAATGAGCTTCCAGCCCCAGGTGTGGATGGCGATGAGGTGGTGGAACGGGCAGGTGAGCGTCATGTTATCCAGGCTGGTCGTTCCGCTTTCTGAGACCGGGATGATGTGGTGCACCTGGCAGTTCGGGTCGGTGCAGCCCGGGAACCCGCAGTGGACGTCCCGCAGGATCACGGCCCTGCGCAGATGCGCAGGGATAGTGTCCGTTGCCGCGCCGACGTCGAGCGGGAGGCTGATCGAGGCAGCGGGGCCGCACAGCCGATTGGTGCGGAGCCTGGAAGCCAGTCCGGCTGGCCCGGACAGCAGGGCGACGGCGTTGCGCAGGATCAACTCCCTCGCATAGTCGGCACCGAGCCGGGCGGCCTTCGCCGAGCCGCCGTCCGAGGCGACCTCGCCTGCCGCTCCTGGCGGAGCGCCAGGGCCGCCGACCTGGCCGAGCAGAATGGCAGCGAGCTTGTCGAGGAGTTCTTGGTCGACGTGGCCGGTCACGATGGGCACGATCGAGGCATCGCACAAATCGCCGCCGGTGGCCATCGCGCCCGGTCCAGTCCAGCCGCCTGGTTGCGGGCGGGTGAGGTCATCGAGGTCGGGGAACAGGCGCCGCCGCACTACTTCGCCGCTCCCGGGCCGACCGCCGGGAGCAGTGTCAAGTCCGGTGCCCGGCTGGCCGCCGCCGGGACTGGACCCGCTGCCGGGCTGGCCGCCGGCCGTGCCTGGCTCGCGCCGGAGTAGCTGGTCGAGCGTCATGTGCAGCTGGACCTGGGTGGGCTGCCCGGCGCGATCAGGCGTGCACTTGGCAGCGATCAATCGACGGCAGGCTTCTTCGAGGGCGTCGTGGTTACGCTGCGCCTGCGTGCGGGTGTCCTCGGGGCCCTTCTTCTTGCCCAGGGCATCGAGGATGGCCTGCAGCGAGGCGGCGCACCGTGGAGTCAGGTCGCCCCGGAGCCGGCCGGCGCCCCGGTAGTGCAGGTCGAGGCGGAGCGTGCGGTCACCGAATCCGTCGTCGTCGCTGTCACGATCTGGGCTGGCCAGGCGGTTGCGCATCTCCTCGGCCAGGCCAGCCAGGTCCATAAGCGTGGCGCCGGCCGCGGCGGCAGCGAGCAGGATCGCATCGGCGTCGGACCGAGCGGACGCTGGCAGCAGGTCGGTCCAGTCGCTGATCTGGCGCGCCCACGACTCGGAAATGGTGCCATCGGCGAGCGCCTCGCGAAGGCGCGGGTGTCCGGCCAGACGCCGGGTCCAGGCCATCGCGGCATACGCCGCGGCGCCGGTAATCCTGGTCTGCCAGCGCAGCCAGGTCCTCGCGCTTCCTTGCCCGTCGTCGGCGTAGCCGCAGCCATCGGCGAACGCGTCAAGGACCGCGGTCTGGGCGGCGATCCTGACCGATTCGGCCCGTTGCAAGCCGCGCAGGCAGTCGGCCTGCTCGGCGACGGTCAGCGCGGTCGCGTCCGTCGTGGCGAGGAAGGCCAGCGCGTCCTGCAGCGCGGCGAGCGCCTGCCCGGCACTGGCAAGTGGCGCGGGCGGGTGGCCTGGCCGACCGTGCTCAGCTGGCTGGCCCTGTTGGCCCAGCCGACCAGGCTCATCGGAAACGCACATGGACACCTCCCCTCAGCGGTGCACGGTTTGGCGAGCTCGGCTGGCGACCTGGCGCCATTCGCCCGAACGCGGACTAGCCGTGGGTGCGGCGGTCACAATCGCGAATTTGTTGCGCCAGAAAAGTCACGCAACCAGCTGCGGAAGGATGTTGCCTGCGGAGGGCCGATGGCCGGGGCCCAACTCCCCAGAGAGGGGGACACTCATTGCCTGCTTGGCCGCGCTTTCCTCATACGGCCCCGGTCACGCCATCTCTCTCGAACAACTATTCGTATCCTAACACCGGCCACCGACAGTCCGGCCGCGACACGTCGGCGGAACGCACATTTGCCAGTGCGCGTCGCTGATGGGCTCGGCGGGCGCGAGAGCCATTCGGCCGCCTGGGCTGTCTGGCAGGATGGCCTAGATGGCCCCGCTGATGCTGCTCGATAGCGCTTCGCTGTACTTCCGTGCCTACTTCGGAATCCCGCCGGAAAGCATGACCTCGCCGGACGGCAAACCGGTGAACGCGGTCCGCGGACTGCTCGACATGATCGCCAGGCTCGTCCGGGCGCGTCACCCGGCAGGCCTCATTGCCTGCATGGATGCCGACTGGCGACCTGCATTCCGAGTCGCTGCCATCCCGTCCTACAAGGAGCACCGGGCCAATCCCGATGGTTCTGAGCAGGTACCGGACGCCCTCAACGCGCAGATCCCGGTGTTGACCGAGGTGCTGGCCGCTGCCGGGGTCGCGATGGCCTCGGCCAAGGGCTTCGAGGCCGACGACGTGATAGCGACGCTGGCTGCGCGCGCCGAAGGCCCGGTAGAGGTCGTGACCGGGGATAGGGACCTGTTCCAGCTTGTCGACGACGCTCGAGAAGTTAGCATCCTGTACACCGCTCGTGGTATCGGCAGGCTGCAGGTCATTGACGAGGCCGCCGTGACCGAGCGCTATCAGATACCGAGCCGGGGTTACGCGGCCTTCGCGGCGCTGCGCGGCGACCCGAGCGACGGGCTGCCCGGCGTACCGGGTGTGGGGGAGAAGTCCGCCGCCGCGCTGGTGCGCGCGTTCGGATCCGTCGAGGCCATGCTGGCCGCGATCGACGCCGGTCACGGCGGATGGCCGGCTGGCAGCCGCGCAAAGCTGGTCGCGGCCAGGAAATACCTCGAGGCCGCGCTGCCGGTCGTCAGGGTCGCAACTGACGCTCCGGTGACAGCGTCCGGCGAGTCTGACGGGAAGTTGCCCGTGCGGCCGCCTGACCCTGCCGCGCTTGCGGCCCTGGACGAGCGCTGGGATCTTGGCAGCTCACTGGGTCGGATGATGTCGGCCCTGGCGGTCCGGCCTGACTAGAGCCCGTTAGCCGCTCGCGCCTAACCGCCCGCCGGAGCGAGAACGGCGCTAGCGGGAGCGCCATCCGATCCAGCGCCCAGCGGCATCCGCCAGGCCAGTTCGAAGTCGAGCTTGGCCGGATCGGCAGCAAGATCCTGCTGTGTCAGCCTCAGCGCAGCCGCCTGGCTCCGGTAGGCGGCGACGACCGCGGTCTTCATCGCCCGCTGTTCCGGGGTGAGTCTGGTCACGACCGGAGTGAGCGACTCGGCATCGAGCCCGCTGGAAGCGATCTGATCGGTGAGCCAGAATGAGGCGTCGAGGTAGGCATGGGCCCGCCCGCCGCTAACCCACGATGGCCATCCGTATGCGATCACGTAAGGGAAGTCGGCGTACAGCATCACCTCGCCATGGCCGGCCGCGGCAGCCGCCCGCAGCCCGGCATCCCTGGCGAACGCGTGGTCGCGGTGTCCGCCGATCGCGGATGGCAGCCAGACCTGGCCGGCTCCCACGATCACCTCGGTCAGCCGCTCGACGGCCCGGCCGAGGTCCGGGTCGCCGTCCCGGTAGAGCGCCTCGGCCTCATCGAGGTGCAACGCCCTAGCGGACAGCAACCGCATCGCCTCGGCATCCTCGGCCAGCCGTTCGCGCTGGCGTACCAGTGAGCTGGTTGCGCCCGTCAGCCTGTCCCACCAGCTAGCCGGCCTATCCGGGGCGGGCAGAGCGGTGAAGACGGTCACGATGGTCGCGCCGCCGGCACCGAGTGCCGCGCTAGCTGACAGGGCCGCGTCATCCAAATGGGGCGATACAGCCACGATGCTCATGACCGAACAAC
>DASWGE010000511.1:0-7252 GCA_036393895.1 Streptosporangiaceae bacterium
GCGAGGCGGCGAGCGGCGAGTTCACGCTCGACCTGTCCGAGGATGTCCGCGATATGCGCGACTGGGTGCATGAGTTTGCCGGGAATGTCATGCGGCCTGCGGCCGCCGAGTGGGACGAGCGCGAGGAGACGCCCTGGCCCATCTTGGAAGAGGCCTCGAAGATCGGGCTCTACTCGCTCGACTTCTTCGGCGGGCAGTGGCTGGAACCGACCGGCCTTGGCACGCCGGTCGCCTTCGAGGAAATCTTCTGGGGCGACGCCGGAATCGGCCTCGCGCTGACCGGAAGTTGCTTGGCGGCGGTCGCCGTCAGCGGCAGCGGCACGCCCGAGCAGATCGGCGAGTGGGTGCCGCAGATGTTCGGCAGCCCGGACGACATCAAACTCGGCGCGTTCTGCTCGTCCGAGCCCGACGCGGGCAGTGATGTCGGCGCGATCAGGACTAGGGCTGTCTACTCTGAGGCAACCGACGAATGGGTTCTGAACGGCACCAAGGCCTGGGCCACCAACGGCGGCATCGCTGACGTACACGTCGTCGTGGCGTCCGTCGAGCCAACGCTCGGCAGCCGCGGTCAGGCCAGCTTCATAGTCCCGCCCGGCACCAAGGGCCTCTCCCAGGGGCAGAAGTTCCGCAAGCACGGAGTCAGGGCCTCGCATACGGCCGAGGTGGTGCTGGACGACGTCCGGGTGCCTGGCCACTGCCTGGTGGGCGGCAAGCAGAGGCTCGACGCCAGGCTGGCGAGGCTGGCCGCCGGCCAGGCCAGCGGCGAGCAGTCGGCGATGAAGACATTCGAGGCCTCCAGGCCCACTGTGGCGGCAATGGCGGTCGGCGTGGCGAGGGCGGCCTTCGAGTACGCGCGGGACTACGCGGTCACCCGGGTGCAGTTCGGCAGGCCGGTCGGGCAGAACCAGGCGATCGGGTTCATGCTCGCCGATATGCAAGCTTCAGTCGACGCTGCCCGGCTGCTGACCTGGCGCGCCGCCTGGATGGCCAGGCAGGGCCGCAAGTTCACCAGGGCCGAGGGCTCGATATCGAAGCTGGTGGCCGGGGAGACGGCGGTGCGGGTCACCGAGCAGGCGATCCAGATCCTGGGCGGAAATGGTTACACGAGAGATTACCCAGTCGAGCGCATGCACAGGGACGCGAAGATTTTCACGATTTTCGAGGGCACGTCGGAGATCCAGCGCATGATCATCGGTAGGGCCGTCACCGGGCTTGACGTGCGCTAATAACCGCGGGTCATGGCGCTGATTCCTGCGCGACCAGCATCGCAACGCGCAGTCCCGGTTCATCTGATGGTCTTAACGTCTGGTGCCGAGGGCGCGCGAGAGGACGGTTACCCGATCGTGAGCGCCGGTCTTGGCAAAGATCGACTTGAGATGGTCCTGGATGGTGTGCTCCGACAGAGACATCTGGCGTGCCATTGATCGGGTGTCGCTGCCGGTGGCCAGGAGGCCGAACAGTTCGTACTCGCGGGCGGTGAGGCCGAAGGCGCGGCCGAAGAGTTCGAGCCGCTCGGAGGCGGACGCCTCCTCGATGGTGACGACGATTGTCGCTGCCCGTTCGGCGGGAGGCTGGTCAGGCGAGAGCCTGGCTGCACGGAGAGCAAGCCAGAAGCCGTCAGCCAGATGCGTGCGGGCGAAGGCCGGATGGGCGTCGACGCCTTTCTCGACAGCCAGAAGCTGGGCGGCGACGTTGTAGACGCTCGCCGGGATAGCCTTCTGGTCAGGCTCGGGCGGAAGCAGCGCATCAAGCCACGCGCGTGAAGCCGCGGTGCGGCTGGCGATCCGCAGATGGTCGTCGAGCGTCAGGACGACCGGTCCGAGGTCGGGCCGGTGCGGAGTCGCGGGGTCTACGAAGGTTCTGGCCTGGCACTGACGCAGCGCGGTGGCCAGCGGCGCAGTGATAGTGGCGATGAGTCCGGCCTCGGCGGTGCTGAACGGACCCCTGGTCGTGTTACGCCACAGGTCGAGGAATCCCCAGCAGCCGAACTGGTCTGCGAAGACCGCTGATGCCACGTCGCCGGTTCCGTATCTGCACAATACGTCGCGCCACATCAGGCTCCGACTCAGTTCTCCTCCGACGGCATCGCTCAGGGTGCCGACAGGTGAGCTTTGCAGTTGCAGGACCGTCCAGCGATTGACTGGCGTGGCGTACTTGGCCCCGATCAGGGCCGGAAGTTCGGGCAGGCAGGGAACTTCGGCCAGCGGCGCGACACCGACGGCCGTGACGGGATCGGTAAGAAGCCAGACGTATGCGTCGAAGTCGATGACCTCGCGGAGTATCGCAAGTACCTGCAGGCGCAGGCTCCTACCGTCGAGAAAGTCCGCGCAGATGGCCTCGATGCGCGCGCGGACGCGCGCCCGCGACAAGTTTTCGGCCACGGCGTGAGCGTATGCCCTCCGCGCGCCCCGGCCGCCTTCCAGCATGCACGGATCCGGTCACCCCCAGATAGTCGGGATACCGCACGAGGACGGACATCCCTAGCGTGGATTTCGACAGCAAGCACGGCGACATGATGGAGAAAACCCATGGCCACGCTCCGGATCGAGCACGCGATCACCGACTATCAGCTCTGGAAGAAGGCGTTCGACGGATTCGCGGAAGCCCGGGCAAGGGCCGGAGTCCGCAGCTACGCCATCCGCCTGCCGGTCGACGACCCGAGGTATCTGATGCTTGACCTCGAGTTCGATACTGCGGCCGTAGCGGAGACGTTCGCCGAGTTCCTGGTCCAGCACGTCTGGTCATCACCGGCGTCTTCGCCCGGCCTGGCCGGTGCGCCCAAAAGCCGGATCCTCGAGCTTGTGCCCAGCGCTGAACGCTGAGGCTTCGGTGCCCGTTCAACTGCCCCGTTCCCTCCGCGATGAGATCTGCGCCGCTGCCGCCGGGCGGTCTAGCCGGCCGTGAAGGCGCCGGCTGGATTGAGCGGGTCGCCGGCGATGGCGTGGGGCAGGTAGTCGCGCTCGAAGATCGTGGCGACGAGCTGACCCCGGCTGTGCACGCCTGTGCGGTCGAACACCGACTTCAGGTGATCTTGCACGGTGTCGGCGGTCAGGTGCAGCTGGCCCGCAATCTGGCGTGTCGACATGCCCTGGCAGACCAGGGCGGATATCGTCCTCTCGCGATCGGTCAGGCCGTAGGCAGCCATGATCAGCGGCGCGACCTCGGCCGGGGCGGCTTCCTGGATGATCACCGTGATCGGCTTTTCGGCTGGGGCGTTCATCCACGAGGCGTGCAGGACGGCCCAGCGGCCGCTTCTGGTGCGCACTTGCAGACGCGGCATGGCCGGCTCGGTGGGCGGTAGGTGACGGAGCCTGGCTGCCAGCGCCGAGATTTCGATCGGGAGATCCGAACCGTCGGCGTGGCCGCCGAGGTCCTCGAGCCACTGGCCAGCGGCGCCGTTCAGGCCGGCCACGGCGCCATCGGCCGCGAGCATCACCAGGCCCGGTCCGCCCTGGGCCTCGTTCAGGTGGCAGGCCTGACGGAGCAGGCCCTGCCGCAGGCCTTCGGCGAGGTGCGGGGCGAGGCGCTGTATAAACCGCGCCTCGTCCCGCGAGAACACCTGCGGCCCTTCGCGGTGCAGGCAGATGTAGCCCCAGCAGGTGTCCCGGATCCGCAGCACCGCGCGTAGTTCGTCCTGCAAGCCCAGCGGCGCGAAGATGTCTCGGTAACGGTCACTGCTGGCCGGGTGGCCGCCGGTCGCCTGCATCAAGGTGCCCACGCCTGTCGCCTGGCAGGCGAGCTCGGTCCATTTGTTGACGTCCTGGTGCAGGAACTCGTTGTCGACGAAGTAGGGGCCGGAGGTTTCCGGCAATTCCTCGCGGTAGGACCGGGTGAATAGCAGCGTGGCTGGGTCAGCGGATGCCCACCACAAGGCGTCGATCGGCACGGCCTTGCGCAGCCGCGGCAGCACTGCCGCCCGCAGCGAGTCGGCGTCCAGCCCTGACCTGCAGGCGGACGCCACCGCGGCGACGAGATTGTCGGCAGTCGGACCGGTGAGCATGGCTTCTGGCCTCCTGCCGTTTCCTTGACTCTAGCTGGGGGCCACAACCTCGTAGCAGCCCCGGCTCACCAGTTCAGTGCCGGTGGCGGCGACCGTCGCCGCGCGGCTGTGCTCGGCGAACTGATCGGTAGCCCTCGCGGCGTCGTCGCTGTCCCACAGCGTGAGCGTCAGCGCCGTGCCGCCATCCCGGTCGATCAGGAAGACGGCGCCCGCGTTCCCGGGCAAGCCCTCCACGAACCCCTTGACTGCGTTGACAGCGTTGTCGGCCCACTTCTGCAATGCCTCCGGTGACCCGGACCATGTCGACGTACGTGCAAACATGCTTGCTCCTTCCTCTCCCATTTCCTCTACCGCAACCGTGCCAGCGGAGCGGCCGGAGCACCCTCCCAGAATTCTGGGAGGGTGCTCCGCGGCGGCGTCAAGACGAGGGCGGAGATGGTTGGCGGCCAGGCTGGATCCGGGCCGTCACGATGTGTGCGCGTAGTCGGCAGTCCAGACGTCGACGAGGTCAAGCAGGGTTCGCGAGGGCTCGGGCGGCACGAACCCGAGGATCTCCTTCAGCAGCGTGTGGACGACGGGATGCAGGCGGTCGTGCTCGAACGCGTCCCAGTCGTCCTTGGACTGCCACACATCGACGTAGCGCAGTCCGGTTTCGGTTCGGTATGCCAGATGCGCGATCATGCCGGGCGCGCGCTCCGGGCCGATGCCGTCCTTGATGCGGGCGTATATCTCCGTGTCTATCGGCACCTCGTAGGTGAATGCGTAGGTCATCGCGTCTCGCCTCCAACATTGATCCGAAGATATTTCGGATTAATATTGGTATCATGGATCCCGTGCCGCCACACGTCAAGCGCCGCTACGACGCCTCCAAGCGCCGGGAGGCAGCCGCGCGCACACGGCAGGCGATCCTGGCCGCCGCCCTCGAGTTGTTCACCGCGCGCGGCTACTCGACCACCTCGATGGCCGCGATTGCCGCGCGGGCCGATGTGGCGCTCGACACCGTCTATGCATCGGTCGGCCGCAAGCCCGAGCTCGCTCGCCTGCTGATCGAGACTGCGATCTCCGGCAGCACGCAGGCCGTCCCCGCAGACGAGCGCGACTACGTGCAGGCGATCCGGGCTGCACCCGACGCTGAAACCAAGATCCAGATCTATGCTTCGGCGATGCGGATGATCGCCGGCCGTCTTGCTCCCCTTCTTGGCATCATCCAGCAGGCTGCCGCGGCCGAGCCGGAGCTAACCTCGTTGTGGCGCGAGATCTCCGAGCGCCGTGCGGCCAACATGCGCCGCTTCGCAGCGGACCTGGCCGCGGTCGGCGCGCTGCGGGTGGATCTCGGCGAGGCGGCCGACATCGTCTGGGCGACCAACGCGCCCGAGCTCTACCAGCTGCTGGTCGGCCAGCGCGGCTGGACCCCAGAACGATACGAGCACTTCCTGGCCGACACCTGGCGCCGCCTCCTGCTAGCCGGCTGAGCTGCAGGAGCTTTGCCGGGCCAGCCGGCCCGCGCTCGCAGGAATGCGCGCGGCATCCACCTGTTGCTGACTGTGGCGAGGTCCGGCGGAGCCGAGGCGGCTTATTGGGCAAGGCACATGCTCAGCGGCGTGCACGAAATGCTGGGGCGAGCTGGCGGTGTACGGCGGCGTCGGCGTTGTCGCCATCTTCCTGGACTGGCTCGAGATAGAAACGGGCCCAGTCCGCTACGTTGTTGCGCACGCCGAAGATCACCACGCCGCGCATGATGTGCGGGGATCCGTCGGTCCGCGTGCCGCGGTGCTCCCACTCAGTCCAGGCCGTGTCCCCATCTACGGCGCCGCGCACTGCCTCGGCGGTGACGTCAGGCACTGCGGCGAAGATCTGCTCCCAGTTCCTGCGTACCGGTGAAGCCGCGCTCAGGATGCGCCGGGGTTTCGTTGCGGTAATCGGTGGCGAAGCAGCTGACGACCGCCTCCAGGTCATGAGCGTTGGTAGCGACGCGCAGCCGCTCGACCATCGCCGCTGACCCGCCCTCAGTTCCATGGCTATCCATGCTGCACTCCCCAATATTTGATACACTCTCATGTAATCGATACATCACTATGGATCGGAATATGACTCCTGTCAAACCGAGGCGTCGGTATGACTCGGCCCGGCGGGCCGAGCAGGCGCGTCAGACACGCAACGCGATCGTCGAGACGGCCCGGCGGCTCTTCCTGCGGGACGGATTCGCGGGGACGACAATTGCCGCGATCGCGGCGGAGGCGCGGGTCTCGGTCGAGACGATCTACAAGGCATTCGGGGGCAAGCCTGGCCTGGTGCGTGCGATCTGCGACGCGGCACTAGCCGGACAGGGCCCGGTCCCGGCCGAAACGAGATCCGACCAGCTGCAGCTGCACGAGCCCGATCCCCGAAGGATCATCCGAGGCTGGGGCGAGCTCACCGTCGAGGTCGCTCCCCGGATCGCGCCGATCATGCTGCTGGTCCGCTCCGCGGCCGCCGCCGATCCGGAGATGGCGGGGCTGCTCGCCGAGGTCGACGCTGCGTGTCTGAGCCGCATGACCCGCAACGCGCACAACCTCGAAGCGGCCGGACACCTGCGCCCCGACATCACGGTCGAGCAGGCCGGCGAGGTGATGTGGACGTATAGCTCACCCGAGCTTTATGAACTGCTAGTCCTCAAGCGCGGCTGGCCGGCAGGACGCTACGGCGCCTTCATAGCCGAGGCGATGATCGCCGCGTTGCTCCCGCCCGAGCCGCCGCTGGCGAGGCACACAGCGAAACGGCCGGGATGAGCGATGTGCGGGAAGTGGCCGCTTCCTGGCCACACCGTGACGGTCGCCTGCGGGAGCATCTCGGTCAGCCACCCCCGGTAGTCGGCCGGCAGATCGTCTCCGGCGACGACAAGATACGGCACTCCGGCGGCGCGTACTGCCGCGAGCGTGGCTTCGACCATGTCGGCGAGCTCGCCGGCTGGCCGGTCGAGGACCTCGCGCCAGTAGCCGAGGACGAGGTCCTGCCGTGGCCGGGAACTAGCCCGCACAAGCTGTTGTCCGGCGTCGGGCAGCAGCTCGATGCGCATGCTGGCCGCGAACATCTGCCAGACGGCAGGGAAGGCGGGCCCGCGAAGCTTGCCGGCGAGAGACTGCACCAGACCGGCGAAGGGCGCTACCTGCAGCGGCTGGTCGACGTTGATGACGCCCCGGGTCGGATACTGGGCGGCATAGACGGTTGCGATGACGCCGCCTATCGAGTGCCCGACGACTATAGGCGATTGCA
>DASWGE010000512.1:0-14194 GCA_036393895.1 Streptosporangiaceae bacterium
CGACGCGATGGCCAGCACCGCCGAGGTGATCAGCCCGAAGCCAATCGACGCCAGCAGCAAGCTCATCGCAGCACCGGACCCCGCATCCTCGTCACGGAGTGACCGCGCGCAGCTGAGCGGCGCTGATGCTGCCTGCGACCACGACCGCGCCGGTGGGACTATAGGTGTCGATCTGGAAGATGCCCGGCGAGTCATGGTACGGGTCGAAGCTGGTCGGGCCGCCTGGCCCGATGTAGCGGATCTGCTTGCCGGCCTTGAGCGCCGCGAGGCCCTGCGCGTACGAGTTCACCACGACAGCGCCGGGGACACCGTCACCGATCTTGGCGATCCACGGCTTCCACTTAGCCACGTCGGTGCTGTGCGCGGCCACCATGGCGAGCGCGGCCAGGTTCATGCCGTCGTACAGGTGCACCGCGCCAGGCGCCGTGAAGTACGTCGTGAAGTTGCCGGTCTGAGCGCCGCTGACCTTGCCCTTGACCGCGAGCAGTGCCTTGGTGAACGCGTCGTAGGCCGGCCCGCTCGTCGCCGTGACCAGGTTGTCGGCGTGGAAGTTCGCCGCGAACTGTGCCGCACCGACCGCCTTGGCGCTCGCGGTGTAGAACACCGGCGAGATGGCCGCCGACGTGCCGATCAGCGGGATCATATGTCCGTTGTTGAGCTGCTTGATCTCGGCGAACAGTGTCGGATCGGCGTTGCCGAGTGCCTCGGTCATGATCGCGTCTGGGTGCGCGGCCACGATCTTGGCTGCCTCGGTGCGGAACGTGGTGGCCTTGAGGTCGAGTGTGACGTTCGCGACCACGTGCAGTCCTGCCTTGGCGATGGCGGCCAACGCGGGCTGCACGAAAGTCTGCGAGCCGATGTCGTTGCCGAACGCCAGCGCGATCTTGGAATAACCGAGCTTCTGCGCGATCACGGTCATCGCGTAGGACTCGGCGAGGTCGGGCGGGACGAGCCGGTAGAAATACGGGTACTTGACGTGGTCGAACTCCGACTGGCCCGTCATGCAGAACATCACGGTCTTTTTCTGATTGAGCAGGGGCACGACCGACGCGGCCTCGTCTGAGGTGCAGCCGATGACCAGCTCTAGGTTCTTGGTGTTGGCGAGCAGGCTTCCGACCGCCGGGAGCGCGTCGGCGGGCTCGCCGCGGGTGTCTTTCGACATGCAGGCGACCTTGTGGCCGAGGATCCCGCCGGCGGCGTTGATCGCGTTCGTGGCGCCGGTGCACGACACCAGGTAGATAGGGCCGAGCGCGGCGTCCACGCCGCTGAACGGCGCGACGTCGGCGAAGATCAGCGTCGAGTGCGACGAGGCACCGGCGCCGGTGCTGGGGCTGCTGCTGCACGCAGCGAGAGCGGCAGCCAGAGAAAGGGCGACTAGCGCGGATACCGCGCGGAGCCGGCGCGCGGTCCGGTTGGCCGTCTGGCCAGGGTGTTCGAACATCACTGTCACCTCGATGCCTGGATCATGCGATTGCGGGCCAGGTCAGAACCCTGTGGACGGCTGATCTTCGGGCCGCCAGCGCCAGCCGCTCAGATCAGCGTCCTCGGCGACAACACGGTTGCGGATGGTGCCGACGCCTTCGACTGTGACTTCGATCAGGTCGCCTGGCTGGAGCCAGACTGGTGGCTTCCTGGCGAACCCAACCCCGCCAGGTGTGCCCGTCGCGATGATGTCGCCCGGGCTCAGCGTGGTGAACGACGAGAAGAACTCGACCGCGCTCGGTACGTCGATGATCATCTGGGAGGTCTTGGCTGACTGCATGACCTGGCCGTTGAGCGTCGTGGTCAGCGCCGCATCCGCGATATCGACCTCGTCGGGCGTGACCAGCTCGGGCCCGACAGGCATGCTGCCGTCAAAGTTCTTGCCCGCGGTCCACTGGGTAGCGGCCCGCTGCCATTCCCTGGCCGTCGCGTCATTCAGCACGACGAACCCCGCGATCGCAGCCATCGCGTCGTGCGCCTTGATGTAGCGGCCGCCGACGCCGATCACGACGCCCAGCTCGCCTTCGTAGTCGAAGCAGCTGGTCAAGGCTGGCCTGACCAGATCCGCATACGGGCCGATCACGCTGGCCGAGCCGCGGACGAATGCCTCTGGCCAGGTAGGAACCGAGCGACCGCCCTCGATCGCGTGCTCGCTGTAATTCACGCCTAGGCACAAAATGCGGGGCGGCTCGGGCACGGCCGGACCGAAGTCGGCCTCCGGAACCTCGCTGCCGTCTCGCCCGGCTACCAGCCTGATCGCGTCCATCACTGGCTGCCCGGCCGCGAGCACCCAGCCGATCGCCGCCAGTTCGGGATCGCCGGTGGCGTCGGCCACGTCCAGGTAGCCACCGGGGACCGCGACGTGCAGGCGGAGCCCGCGAGGAGTACTGATCGTGGCCAGCCGCATGCACAGGCTCCCCTGGTCAGCGACCAATTTGGTCGCAATGGCTGATTGGTTGAGCATAGGTCGGCCCGCACAACTGGTCAAGACAATTGGTCAAAAGTCGTGTGGTCAAGAGTCGTGACTTGGCGGGCTGCTGCGACGGTGCGCGCCCGGCTATTGGTTCCGTCGGCGGTAATTGGTACGATTGGTTGCGTGACTATGGCCCGGACTGCCGAGCGCGGGCTGGAACTCGCCCAGCTGATCGTCGCTCATTCGCTCAGGGTCGGGCTCGGCCAGGACGGGAAGCTGCCCACCGAGCGGCAGCTCGCCAAGGATCTGGGGGTGAGCAGGTCGTCAGTCAGGTACGCCCTGGCCATCCTGCAGGCGGATGGCCAGCTCTCGCGCGAGGTCGGCCGCGGGACATACCTGCGCGGTGCGCAGGCCGGCCTGGAAGGGCCAGGCGCGGACGGCGCCGGCGGAGCCGCCGGCACCACGCTGGCCACCGATCCGCGGGCGGCCTTTGCTCCTGCGGACGTGATGATGGTCAGGCGCCTGCTCGAACCGCCCGCCATGCCCCTGGCGGTGGCGTGGGCGACTGCGGCTGATTTCGCCGAGATGGACCGCTGCCTGGCCGGCGGCGACCGGGCCGGCAGCTACGAGGAGTTCGAGACCTGGGATCTGGCGCTGCACAGGAGCATCATCGCCGCCACCCACAGCCCGCTCCTGGTCACCCTGTACGCGTCAGTTGAGCGCGCCAGGCACGGGCACATCTGGGGCGCTCTCAAGCGCCGGAGCGCGTCCGCCGAGCGCCGGATGGAGTATCAGGCTGATCATCATCAGATCGTCGCGGGGCTCAAGGAACGGGATCCCGCAGCGGCCGTCAAGGCAATGCGCGGCCACCTCGCGCGGGTGTCCGACCACCTGAACGCCACCGATCCAGCTGCCGCAATCTGGCCCTGACGCGTCGAAATGCCAGCTGCGCAACCGGGCAAGCAAGGGCCGCGCCAACGAGATCGTCAGGTTCGGGCCGCCACATATGGTCCCGCTCGCCGGCGTTTGGTCCGGCAGCTAGCGGCCACCGTAAGGGCATGACGCCAGTGGCGGGCCAGTCAAGCACGCCGGTACGCCCCGGCAGCCGGCTCACCGCCGGCCGCTGCCTCGAGCTACTCGACGCCCAGATCACATCCAGGCACCTGGACGAGGCAGGGCGGTGGCTGCGCAGCCGCGGCAGCGGCTACTACACGATCGGCTCGGCCGGGCACGAGGGCAACGCCGCGGTGGCCGCCGCCCTCAGGCCCACCGATCCCGCGCTGCTGCATTACAGGTCGGGTGCCTTCTACCTGGTCAGGGCGGCTCAGGCCGGGCGCGGCGAGGACGGCATCGCGGATGTGCTGCTCGGCATGGTCGCCGCGGCGGCCGAGCCGATCGCCGGCGGACGGCACAAGGTCTTCGGGCACCGCGAGCTGAACATCATCCCGCAGACCTCGACGATCGCCTCGCACCTGCCGAGAGCGGTCGGACTAGCCTTCGCACTGCCCAGGGCGGCCAGGATCGGCCACCCGGCACCGTGGCCGGCCGACTCGGTCGTGGTTGCCAGCATCGGTGATGCCTCGGTGAATCACTCGACCGCCGCGGGCGCGCTCAACACGGCCGCGTACTGCGCGCACGTGGGCCTGCCGCTGCCGCTGCTGGTCGTCTGCGAGGACAACGGTCTCGGGATCAGCGTCCGCACACCGCCCGGCTGGATCGCTGCGGCGCTCGGCCGCTGGCCCGCGATCAGATATGCCTACGCGGACGGAGCGGACCTGGCCGCCGTCTACGACACCACTGTGGATCTCGCCGCCTACGTCAGGCAGCACCGGGCCCCGGCGATCTTGCACCTGGCGACGGTCAGGCTAGGCGGCCACGCAGGATCCGATGTGGAGTCCGCGTACCGGCCGGCTGCCGAGATCGCCACTGAGACCGAGCGCGATCCGCTACGCGGCAGCATCAGTCTCGTAGTCGGGTCCCGCCTGCTCACCGCCGCGCAGGTCGCAGCGCGGTCCGGACAGATCCGCCGCAAGGTGCTTGCACTGGCTGAGAAGGCCGAAGGTGCCCCGGCGCTGACCTCAGCCGCGCAGGTGATGGCACCGCTCGCGCCGCGCAGGCCCGCGGCGGTGGCGGCGGCCATCAAGCCGGCCACCGCGTCGGCGAGACAACAGGCCTTCAACCGGCGGCTGCCGGAGGATGAGGGTCCGCTGACGCTCGCCCAGTCGATCAATCGCGCCCTCGCCGACGAGCTTGCTGCTCGGCCAGAGTTGCTCGTGTTCGGCGAAGATGTGGCCCGCAAGGGCGGTGTATACGGCGTGACCAGGGGCCTGCTGGCCGCGTTCGGCGCGGGCCGGGTCTTCGATTCCCTTCTTGACGAGCAGTCCGTGCTCGGCCTTGCGCTGGGCGCCGGCCTGGCCGGCCTCCTGCCGGTCCCGGAGATCCAGTACCTCGCGTACCTGCACAACGCGGCCGACCAGATCCGTGGTGAGGCGGCCACGCTGTCGTTCTTCTCCCAGGGCGGATACCGCAATCCGCTGGTCGTGCGCATCGCCGGCCTGGCTTACCAGCAAGGCTTCGGCGGCCACTTCCACAACGACAACGCGGTCGGCGCCCTGCGGGACATCCCAGGCCTGATCGTCGCCTGCCCGGCGCGGCCGGAGGACGCGGCCGCGATGCTCCGGACCTGCCTGGCGAGCGCGCGCGAAGACGGCAGCGTCTGCGTTTTCCTGGAGCCGATCGCGCTCTATCACGAGCGCGACCTGCACGAGCCCGGTGACGGCGGCTGGCTCGCGCGCTATCAGCCGCCGGACCGATGGATGGACGGCCACGCGCCGGTGGGCGCCGGCCGGGTCCATGGCGACGGCACCGACCTGACGATCGTGACTTTCGGCAACGGACTGCGGCTGAGCCTGCGCGCGGCGGCGAATCTAGCCCGGACCGGCATCGGCTGCCGCGTGCTGGACCTGCGCTGGCTGGCGCCATTGCCGGCCGGTGACCTCATCCATGCGGCCACGGCAACCGGCGCGGTGCTGGTCGCCGACGAGACGAGGCGGTCAGGCGGCGTGTCGGAGGGAGTGCTCGCGACCCTGACCGATGCTGGTTTCTCTGGCCCCATGACCCGGGTGACCAGCGAGGACAGCTTCATCCCGCTCGGGGACGCCGCAATGACCGTGCTGCTGTCGCAGCAGGCGATCGAGGCGGCCGCCCGCCGCCTGCTGCGCGGTGCTGGCCTCAGCCGGTCGTAGCCCCGATCGCTCCCGCCGTGGTCGCGCCGGTCAGTTCCATCGCTGAAAGCGCCACCCGCATCGGCGGCCGCTCGATCATGATCTCCGCGTACTCGTCGAGCTGCACGCCCCGCGCCGCGGCGACGGCGTGCAGGTAGGAACCGACCTCAGCAGCCCCGCTCCAGGCGGACTCGGAGAGACCAGGAGCCACCGGCGACCGTCCCTGCATGGCGCGGGTCAGCACTGCCCTGAGCACCGAGTAGCCCATCCGGCTCAGGTTCGACAGGTCCTGGTGCCTGTTCTTGCGCATGCCAGCGTCCACCTGAGCCATCGCGGGCAGGCCGCAGGCTCCGAGCACGTCGATGAGCATGCCGACCTCGACCGCGTAGCCGCTGAGGAACGGAACCGAGTAGAAGAGGTCCCTGGTGCCGGCGAACTCGCCGGCGAGCGGCTGCACGAAGCCGGCCAGCTCGGGGAACAGCAGGTTCAGCGCGGGTTTGGCGGTCAGCTCGGTGACCCGGCCGCCGCCGTCGGGCACCGACACCGTCTCCTGGGTGTACGGGCGCCGGTAGGCCGCCTTGACGAACTGGATGTCCGGCTTGGTGATCAGGCAGCCGACGACGCCGGTCACGAGCTGACGGCAGAAGTTGCCTGTGTCGGTGTCGGCGAACGCGATGATGTCACCAGTGGCCACGGACAGGCCCCGCCACATGGCGTCGCCCTTGCCGTGCGCCTTCCCGTATTCCGGCATCAGCGCGTTCTCTGAGTAAACCTGCACGTTGTGATATGCCGCGATCTCCGCTGTGCCGTCCGTGGAGTCGGCGTCCACGACGATGACCTGATCGATCAGCCTTATGTCGGATCGCCGCAGGTAGTCGACCTCGTCGAGGACCGAGCCGATGGTCTCTGCGACGTTCCGGGTGGGGAGGATAAGTGAAACTGACAGACCTCGGTCCCGCTTGATCCGGCCGAGTTGCCGGGCGCTGCCGAACTCACGGTAATTGAAGCTGTTGGTGCGAAACCATTCATGCGTCCGCATAAGGCTCTCCTCGCGACCGGGGCGGGCCATTCCGCCAACACATACCGTTTTGCCGGTACTTTAAACGCCATCATCCGTACAAAGGGTCTGTACTATACCTAGCCTTAGGTCTATACGATTTAGTACCCGACCGAGCCGATCTGTCACTGATGGTGCATAAAATCCGAAGTGCCCCATCGATTCGGTCATCCAGATACTACAGACTGGAAGACCTGCCGGGATCATTATGCAAATTCCTCTGGCCGGAAGTCGATAAGCGCAGGTGAGAAGCTTAAAAGTAACCAGCGGGCCGAGCCGCGGCCGGGGCTGCCAGATCCGGCCAAATCACCGCACCCGCCCGCATCGGTGCTGGTAACCGGGCTATCCTCGGCCTATGAACTCGCACTCCACCCTCGGCGGCCCTGCTCTGGTCCAGCAGCGCCATCTGGTCACTGAGATACCCGGCCCCATCTCACGGGAGCTGCTCGAGCGCCGCCAGCGCAGCGTCGCCCGGGGCCTGAGTCATGTGCTGCCCGTGTTCGCGACCGCCGCGGGCGGCGGGGTTCTCATCGACGCCGACGGCAACTCGCTGATCGACTTCGGATCCGGCATCGCGGTCACTTCCGTCGGCAACAGCGCCGAGCTCGTCGTCACCAGGGTCACCGAACAGGTCGCGCACTTCACTCATACCTGCTTCATGGTGGTGCCCTACGAGGGCTACGTGGAGGTATGCGAGGAACTGAACCGGGTCACGCCCGGCACGCATGACAAGCGATCGGCCCTGTTCAACTCAGGGGCCGAAGCGGTCGAGAACGCGGTCAAGATCGCCAGGCATGCCACCGGGCGCCAGGCAGTCGTGGTGTTCGATCACGCCTACCACGGTCGGACCAACCTGACCATGGCGATGACGGCCAAGAACATGCCCTACAAGGACGGGTTCGGACCGTTCGCCGGCGAGGTCTACCGGGCGCCCATGGCCTATCCGTTCCGCTGGCCCGGCGGCCCGGCCCGGTGCGCGGCCGAGGCGCTCGACGTGGTGACGACCCTCATCCACACTCAGGTGGGCGAGAACAGGACGGCCGCGGTCGTGATCGAGCCGATCCAGGGTGAGGGCGGATTCATTGTGCCCCCGGACGGCTTTCTGCCAGGGCTGGCCGAGTATTGCCGCCAGCACGGCATCGTCTTCGTCGCCGACGAGATCCAGTCCGGGTTCTGCCGCACTGGCGACTGGTTCGCCTGCGAGCATGAGGGAGTCGTGCCTGACCTGGTCACAACGGCGAAGGGAATCGCGGGCGGGCTGCCGCTCGCCGCGGTGACCGGCCGCGCCGAGATCATGGACTCCGTGCATCCCGGCGGCCTCGGCGGGACCTATGGCGGCAACCCGGTCGCCTGCGCGGCCGCGCTCGGCGCGATCGAGACCATGAGCAAGGAGGACCTGCCAGGCGCTGCCCGGCGGATCGGCGAGATCCTGCTGCCCCGGCTGCGCAAGCTAGCGCAGCAATATCCGGTCATCGGCGACGTGAGAGGTCGCGGCGCGATGATCGCGATCGAGCTTGTCAGGCCGGGCACCATCGAGCCGGACGCGGCCGCCGCGACCCAGGTGGCCAAGGCCTGCCACGCGGCCGGCCTGATCGTGCTCACCTGCGGGACCTACGGCAACGTGCTGCGCTTCCTGCCGCCGCTAGTGATCAGCGAGGAACTGCTGGCCGAGGGCCTGATGATCCTCGAGGACGCGTTCGCGGGGCTCTGATCCGCGGACGGCTACATCAGCGCGAGCTGTCCGCCGTCGACCACAAGCGCCGCTCCGTGGATGAACGACGCGTCGTCGGACGCGAGAAACGCGTAAGCGGCAGCGACCTCGTCGGCGCGGCCGATCCGGCCGAGCGGAATGTGGCTGGCCACGTAGGCGGCCTCGAACCGCTCAGCGCCAAGGGGCGCCGAGATGGCGTCGTTCAGCGGCGTGCGGATGAAGCCCGGGCAGAGCGCGTTGACCCGGATGCCGCGCCGGCCAAGCTCGACTGCCATCGTCCTGGTGAGCTGAAGGACGCCGCCCTTCGAGGCGTTGTAGTGGGCGTAGTCCTCCTCGCCCGCCAGGCCGTTGGTCGAGGACATGTTCACGATCACGCCGCGCCCGCGTTCGGCCATCCGCCTGCTGACAGCCTGAGCGACCAGGAACATGCCGCGCAGGTTCACCGCGAGGATCCGATCCCAGTCGGCCGGTGCTATGTCCAGAAAGGGGTCACGGCGTGCCGTGCCGGCGTTGTTGATGAGCACATCGATGCCGCCAAGCGCGTCCTCGGCCGCCTCGACGAGCTTGGCGACGTCCGTCGCGCTGCTGACGTCGCAGGCCAGGCCACCGGCCCGGCCGCGCTGCGAGAGCATGGCAACAGCAGCGTCAACCTCCCCCTGCTCCAGGCCGGCCACGAAGACCCTGGCGCCTTCCTCGATGAAGCGCTCGGCGCTGGCCAGCCCGATGCCGCTGGTGCCGCCGCTGATCAGCACCCCCTTGTCACGAAGCCCGCGCATCAGCCACCGGCCCGTAGCCGCGCACGTACGATCGCCTTCCAGCAATAACCACGCACCATCGTCATGTGGTCTATCATTCCGCCCAACCGGACGGCAGGAGAACGCCATGGCTCGGCAGGCGGCGGGCATAGCGGCAGCAGCGGTGCTGACGATCGTGATCACGACGGCCGCCGGGAACCCGGGACCGCCAGCCAGCGCGAGCACGACCGGCGCCAGCACGAGCGCGACCAGCGCCAGCACGGCCACGGCGCACGCCGCCGCCGACCGCTCCCCCGGGCGCCCTGGGGCCCCGGTGCCGAGCGGGCGGCTGCGGATCACCGGCAACTTGCGCGACGGCGCCGCGGTCGCTGCCAGCGGCCTATCCTGGCGGCCAGGCCGGTTGCCCGCCGGCGACCGGCTGCTGAGCTTCGAGGTCGGATACTCCTGGCAGGCATGCGGCGCGAAAGGGTGCGTGCCGGGAGCTGACTCCACTGCCACGCCGTTCGCCGCGCGGCGGTACATCGTCGGCCATGCCGACGCGGGCCGCAAGCTCCGGGTGTCCGAGACGGCCACGGAGGTTGTCCAGACCGCCGCGAAGTTGTTCACGTTCACGGTGCTCCGCATCAGGCGGAGCGTCACCTCCCGGCTGACGGTCGCCGACTACCCGCGCGGGCGTCCGCCGGTGAGCGAGTTCGTCAACGGGCTGCCTGAGGCGCGCACGGGGTCGACGCAGGAATACTTCCAGGTCAGCCCGGTGCACAGGAGTTCGGCGGATGGTCCTGTTAGCCGGAAATTCCGAGTCGACCACCAGAAGTGGCGGGCCATGCCGAAGCGGGGGGTGTTCTACACGGGCACGCTGCGACCCGGGCACCACCGGGTGAGCGTGCTGACCGCCAACCGCGCCGGGCGGACCAGGCTGACCTTCGCCTGGCTGGTGCTGCCCTTGCCCGCGCCGGTCCGGTGCCATGGCTCGTGCTGGTATCCGCCGCGCCTGAACAAGGCAGGCCGGCCGATGCGCTGGGACTGGCAGATCGGGCGCACGTTCCCGCTCAAGCGCACGGGATCGCGCGCGGTCGACATCTATGACATCGACGGCTTCCTGACGACCAAAGGGCAGATCCGCAGGATCCGCGCCTCGTGGCCGGCAAGCTCGCTGGCCCATCCGAGGACCATCTGCTACCTCGACCTGGCCTGGGAGGACTATCGCCCGGACGGCAGCCCGGCGCCGCGCGGGCTTTTCCCGGCCGATGCGCTTGGCCGGATCTATTACGGCTACCCGGAAGAGCGCTGGGTCGACTTCCGCCAGCTCGACGCGCTCAAGCCCATGCTGATCGAGCGGATCTCCATGTGCGCGCGCAAGGGGTTCGACGCGGTCGAGCTCGACGACATCGACAGCTTCGACCCGCCTGCCACGACCGGCTTTTACCTCACGCCCGGTGACGCCCAGAATTATCTGGCGTTCGCGTTGAACCTGATCCACTCCTACGGGATGACCGCGGTGTGGAAGAACAGCCCCAGCCTGGCTAGGTGGGGTGTCAGATACTCCGACGGCGCCGTGGTCGAGGAGTGCTACGTCTATCACGAGTGCGGCAGCTGGCACGTGTTCACCTTGGACAAGACGGCGGCCCAGCCCACCGGCAAGTGGGTCGGCGAGGCCGAGTACGGCGCCGATCATTACGTCTGCGATCCCGGCCAGCCCTGCCGCCACCGCCGGTCGTTCGCGGCGTACTGCCGCAGGGTCTATTCAGGTCCGGCCGGCTTCGCCGCAGTGAAGTTCGACGTCAACCTGGACGGGCGGGTCTTCTTCCCCTGCCCGCGCGGCCGCTGACCAGCTGCGAGCAGCCGGCTAGCCCTGGTAGTAGGGATCGACAGCCGTGAGCACGTCGTCCAGGATCGCCAGGCCCTCCTTGGCCTCAGCCTCGGTGATCGTGCAAGGCGGCACCACGTGCAGCCGGTTGTAGTTGATGAACGTCAGCAGGCCGCTCGCGCGGAGCTGGGCGGCAAGGGTGGTTATCGCCTCGGATGTGCCGCCGTAGGGCGCGAGCATGGCCCTGGTCGCCCGGTCCGACACGAGGTCGAGGGCCCAGAACACGGCGAGCCCGCGTACCTCCCCGATCACCGGATGCCGGCTGGCCAGCTCGGCGAGGCCCGGCCCGAGCGTCTGCTCACCGATCATGGCGGCGTGCTGGACAATGCCTTCCTCTGCCATGGCATCAATCGTTGCCACGATCGAGGCGCACGCGAGCGGGTGCCCTGAGTAGGTCAGGCCGCCTGGGAACACCCGGTCGTCGAAGGTGGCCGCGACCGGGTCGGAGATGATGACCCCTCCGATCGGCACGTAGCCAGAGTTGGAGCCCTTGGCGAAGGTGATCAGGTCAGGCACCGCGCCGTGCGGGGTGAACGCGAACCAGCTACCAGCCCGGCCGAAGCCGCACATCACCTCATCGGCGATCCACATGATGCCGTACTTGTCGCAAAGGGCACGCACGCCGGCCAGGTAGCCGGACGGCGGCAGGAGCACGCCGGCCGTGCCGACGATCGACTCGATCAGGATGGCGGCGATCGTCGCCGGCCCCTCGAACGTGATGACCTGTTCCAGGTGCTCCAGCGCCCGCTCGCACTCCTCGGCCTGCGACGAGGCCCAGAACGATGACCGGTACAGGTACGGGCCGAAGAAATGCACGTGGCCAGTCGCGTACTCGTTCGGCCAGCGCCGGGGGTCGCCGGTGGAGGTGATCGCCGCCCCGGTATTGCCGTGGTAGGACCGGTAGAAGCTGAGCACCTTGTCCCGGCCGGTGTGCAGCCTGGCCATCCTGATCGCGTTCTCGTTCGCGTCGGCGCCGCCGTTGGTGAAGAACACCTTGCTGAAACCGTCCGGCGCAAGCGAGATCAGCCGTTCCGCCGCCGCCCCGCGCGCCTCGTTGGCGTGCTGCGGCGCGATCGTGGTCAGCTTCGCCGCTTGCTCGGCGATCGCGCTGGTGACGCGGGGATGCTGGTGCCCGATGTTCGTGTTGACGAGCTGGCTGGAAAAGTCCAGGTACCTCTTGCCGTCAAAGTCCCAGACGTAGCTTCCCTGGGCGCCGGCTATGACGATCGGATTCAGCGCCTTCTGTGCCGACCAGGAGTGGAACACGTGGGCTCGGTCGGCGGCGTAGATCGCGGCGCCGCGGGCTGGGTCGGGGGTGAACTCCGGCATGGTCTCTGCGCTCCCTGCTGTCGGCTTGCCGTTCACTGGTTCACCGGGAAGCCCAGGTTCACCCCGCCGTGGCTCGGGTCGAGCCAGCGCTCGGTGACGGCTTTGCCCCGGGTGTAGAAGTGCACGCCCTCGGTGCCGTGCACGTGCGTGTCGCCGAACAGCGACGACTTCCAGCCGCCGAAGCTGTAGAACGCCATCGGAACCGGGATCGGCACGTTGATGCCGACCATCCCGACCTCGACCTCGCTGGTGAACTTGCGGGCAGCTCCGCCGTCGTTGGTGAAGATCGCCGTGCCGTTCCCGTACGGGCTGCCGTTCACGACGCCGAGGGCGTCCGCGTAGCTGCCGGCCCGCACGACAGACAAGACAGGGCCGAAGATCTCGTCTATGTAGCAGCTCATCGCCGGCGTCACGCGGTCAAGCACGCTCGGGCCAAGCCAGAAGCCATCCGCCGCGCCGCCGCTGACCGGGTGGCTGCGGCCGTCGACCGCCAGCGTCGCGCCGTCGGCGACGCCAGCGTCCAGGTACGACGCCACCTTGTCCCGGTGCGCCCTGGTGACCAGCGGCCCCATCTCGGAGTCGGCGTGATCGCCAGGGCCGACGCGGAGCCTGGCCGCCCGCTCGCCGATCTTGGCGACCAGCTCGTCGCCAATCGGATCGACGGCCACGAGCACGGAGATCGCCATGCACCGCTCTCCCGCCGAGCCGAACCCGGCGGATACGGCCGCGTCGGCAGCCAGGTCCAGGTCGGCGTCCGGGAGGACCACCATGTGGTTCTTCGCGCCACCAAGCGCCTGGACCCGTTTGCCCGCCGCTGTTCCAACTTCGGATACATAACGGGCCACCGGGGTCGATCCAACGAAGCTGACGGCTCTGACCTCGGGGTGGGTCAGCAGGGCGTCGACCGCATCCTTGGCGCCCTGCACGACGTTGAAGACGCCGTCAGGCAGGCCAGCCTCGGCGAGCAGCTCGGCGATCCTGATCGAGGCCGACGGGTCCTTCTCCGACGGCTTGAGCACGAACGTGTTGCCCGCCGCGATGGCGATCGGGAACATCCACATCGGCACCATGGCGGGGAAATTGAATGGCGTGATTCCCGCGACCACGCCGAGCGGCTGGCGAATCGAGTACGCGTCGACGCCGGACGAGACGTTCTCGGAGAACGCGCCCTTGAGCAAATGCGGGATGCCGCAGGCGAACTCAACGACCTCGAGCCCGCGCGCGACCTCGCCGGCCGCGTCGGAGGCGACCTTGCCGTGCTCGGAGCTGATCAGCCTGGCCAGCTCAGGGGCATGCTGGCGGATGAGCTCGCGGAAGGCGAACATGACCGATGCCCGCTTGACGAGCGAGGTATCCCGCCAATGCGGGAAAGCCGCCGCGGCCGACGTCGCGGCGGCGTCAACCTCTGCGGCGGTCGCGAAGTCCACGGTGCCGGTCACCTGGCCGGTCGCCGGGTTATAGATCTCACCCCGGTGCGCCGGTTCTGCTCCCGTCCACGGCTTGCCGCCGATCCAGTGCGTGCAGTGTTTCCTGGCTCGCTGTTCCGCCTGGTCCGCCATCGCCCGACCTCCATGCCACGCCCGCCATGCAAGATGCTCATTCTCCTCCGGGCCCGATCGACAGCCAAGTTACAGAGCGTACGATACTGAGCATGAAATCTTACGGATCGTCAGGCCGCTGAACCGGGGCACCGCGAGCCAGCCATGCTGCCGACCGTAGCCGACGTCCTCGCGCTCGAGCCGGTCAAGCTCGGGTTGCCTCGCGTGGTCGCGGGAGCCGGCGCGCTCGGCGCGCCGGTTCGCTGGGTGCACGTGATCGAGCTCGCTGAGGCCGGGCACCTGCTGCGCGGCGGCGAG
>DASWGE010000513.1:0-21519 GCA_036393895.1 Streptosporangiaceae bacterium
CACGGTCGAGTTCGTCGTCGCCGCGCACCAGGCGCGTGCGGGCTTGTTCACCTCCGACGAACTGCCGCGCGGCATGCGGCGGGTCCCGTACGACTGGCCGGGCGATCAGGAACTCGCGCTGGCGATCGCCGCGCAGGCCGACAGCCAAGGAACCTGGATCACGCCGATCGACGACCCATACCTTCCCGTGCACTACGCCACCGTCAACCTATGGACCTATCTGGGCCGCGGCCTTGACCGCCGGTGGGTGTCGATCAGCAACACCGCGTACACCGGCGACACGGAGGACTTCCTGCGCGCCGGCCGCGCGATCGGCGCGGCGATCGCCGCGACCGACCGGCGGGTGCTGCTCGTCGCATCCGGCGCAATGTCGCACACGTTCTGGCCCTTGCGCCAGTTGCGCGCCCACGAGGCGAGCCACCCGTCGCACATCAGGACGGCCCGGGCGCGCGAGGCCGACACTGAGCGGATCGCCTGGCTGCGGGCCGGCGATCATGCGCGGGTGATAGACACGATGAATGAGTTCCTCGCAGTCCGGCCCGAGGCGAGATTCGCGCACTACCTGATGATGGTCGCGGCGCTGGGCGGCAGCGCTGTGACGGCCCCCGGGCGCCCGTTCAGCGACTATGAGAACTCGATCGGCACCGGACAGATGCACCTGTGGTTCGACCGGCCAGCCGCTGGCTGGTCTGCCACGGCAAACCCGTAGGGAGGCGGCCATGCCGGAGTACCGGCGGATCGTGCTCGACGGATCCGTCGTGCAGGTGCGCCGCGAAGGCGACGACCTCCTCGCCGGAGACGGCCGGCGGGTCGCGGTGGCGGACGCCGTGCACCTGCCGCCAGTCGTGCCGACCAAGATCATCGCGGTGCATCTGAACCACCACAGCCGGGTCGCCGAGTTTGGCGCGACGCTGCCGCCTGCGCCGACGTACTTCCACAAGCCGGTCTCGGCGCTGGTGGGGCACGGCGGCGCCGTGGTCCGGCCGGCCAACTGCCGCTACCTCAACTACGAGGGCGAAGTCGCGATCGTGATCGGGCGTACCTGCCGCGGTGTCCCGCCTGCAGAGGCCGGCGACTTTATCGCCGGCTACACGATCGCCAACGACTTCGGGCTGCATGACTTCCGCGACACCGACGCCGGCTCGATGCTGCGGGTCAAGGGCTCTGACACGATGGCGCCGCTCGGCCCTGGGCTGGTGACCGGCTGGGACTTCCGAGGCAAGCGGCTGCGCACCTATGTCAACGGAGCCCTGGTTCAGGACGGCGCGACCGACGAGATGCAGTGGGACATGCACTACCTGGTCGCCGACATCGCCAGGACGATCACGCTGTACCCGGGCGACGTGCTGCTGTCAGGAACGCCGGCGAATTCCCGCCCGGTGCAGCCAGGTGACGTGGTCGAGGTCGAGGTCGACGGCTTGGGCAGGCTGGTCAATCACATCGTCGAGAGCCCGGATGAAGTCGCATCCGGATACGGCGCGCAGCCTACGGCCAGCGAGGAGGTCCTCTCCACAGCCCTCGGCGGCGACTGGGAGTTCCGCGGCATCCGGCCCCCGGCCAGGACGTAGCCGACGACGATGGACCTGCATGACTGGCTCAGCCAGGCGGTCGGCTCCGTGCAGCGCTGGCAGTCTGAGTACCCGCCGTTCGAGACCCACCCGTCGCTGCGGATCAGCGACGAGCGCTTCGCCGCCGTTTTCGGCGAGTTCGCCGAGCGGATGCGCGGCAACTACCCGTACTTCCACCCCCTGTACGCCGGCCAGATGCTCAAGCCGCCGCATCCAGCCGCGGTCGCGGGCTATGTCGCCGCGATGCTTGTCAACCCGAACAACCACGCGCTTGACGGCGGCAAGGTCACATCGGAGATGGAGAAGGAGGTGGTCGCCGAGCTCGCCGGGATGTTCGGCCTGCAGACTCATCTCGGCCACCTGACCAGCAGCGGCACGATCGCGAACTTGGAGGCGCTGTACGTCGCCCGCGAGTTGCATCCCGATCGCGGCGTCGCCTACAGCGCCGACGCGCACTACACCCACGCGCGGATGTGCGGCGTGCTCGGCATGCCCGCGACGGCGGTCGGCACCGACGCCGCCGGCCGGATCGACCTGGATGCGCTCGACGATCTGCTGGCTCGCGGGACCATCGGCACGGTGGTCGCGACCGCGGGGACGACCGGGCTCGGCGCGATCGACCCGGTCCACGAGGTGCTGGCGGTGGCCAGCCGCCATGGAGTGCGGGTGCATGTCGACGCCGCTTACGGCGGGTTCTTCACCCTGCTTGCGGGTGCCGACGACCGGGCAGCTCTTGACCCCAGGCCGTGGCGGGCCATCGCCCGGTGCGACTCGGTCGTCGTCGACCCGCACAAGCACGGGCTGCAACCCTACGGCTGCGGCGCAGTCCTGTTCGCCGATCCTGCGGTGGGCAGGTTCTACGCCCACGATTCGCCCTACACCTATTTCACGTCCGACGAGCTGCATCTGGGCGAGATCAGCCTGGAGTGCTCGCGAGCCGGCGCCGCGGCGGCGGCGCTCTGGCTGACCTTCCAGCTGCTGCCCCCGACGCCGGGCGGCCTGGGGCAGGTTCTCGCGGCCTGCCGTTCGGCCGCGCTCGACTGGGCCGAGCTGCTGTCCGCATCCGAGCGGCTGCGGCTCTACCAGCGCCCCGAACTCGACATAGTCAGCTACTTCCCGGTCACCGCGGGGACCAGCCTCTCGGCCATCGACCGCGCGTCAGCCCGGATGCTCGCCGACGGGATGAACGACCCGCAGCGGCCGGTGTTCGTCAGCACCCTGACCGTGACAGCGGATGCGATGATGCGACGCCACCCTGACGTCACCGCAGACCGGGACGAGGCCAGGATCCTGCGCAGTGTCCTGATGAAGCCGGAATCCGATAGCTACGTCAACGATCTGCACGCTCGCCTCGAGGAGCTGGCCGATCGGTAATTCGGGGACCGCGAACGACACACGTTGCGGCGTAGCTGGCTGTCCTCGCCGGGAACGACGGTAACCCACCAGGCGCGCCAGAGCGGGCCGCACGTCATCATTCCGACTGGCCGTTTCGGAGCCATCCACGGCTCGGCTCCACTGGGCTCTGCCCGCCGCTCCGGATGGCGGGAGCGACGTGGCGGTCGCCGCCCGCCGGGCACTCCCATTGCGGAAATGCCGACGAGGTGATCCGCGGGCATCGCTATTTCCCGGGCGCGACCGGTGTAATTTCACTCAAGGTGCGATGCTGTACGTACACTTAATACCGTCATGCGCAAGCATTAGAAAAGCTTTGGGCAGCCGTGATGATGAGCTCAGGACGACGCGGAGCGATGACGTTTGCCATCGTCCTGGCCTTGGTTCTGGCTGCGGGGTGTGCGTCCGCCCAGCGAGGGCCCGGCGCGCGGTCCACGCTTGGCCGAACCGCCACTGGGGTGATGGGCGAGTACATCCCGGCGACTATGGCCCAGATTGCCGACGGGACAGACTTCCAGCAGACCATTAGCACTTTGCAGAAGGAGCTGTTCGAGGAGTGCATCAAAGGGTACGGCTTCGGGCCGCGAGCGCAGGCCTTTGCCTTCCAGAGCGTTAACCTGATGCCGTTCCAGGCAGTGTCCGGCTACACCCAGAACCAGAACGCCCAGGTCGGGCTCGTCGACCTGAGGTCCATCATCCGAAGCGGGATGCTCGCGCCGATATACATCATGGGGAGCCGGCCAGATGCAACCGGCGTCTCCGCTGCGGAGCAGGCGGCCATTCGGGCCGACGAGTGGCATTGCTGGTCTAAGTCCCTGCAGCCCGTCAGGAAACTGGACCAACTGGGCTTCGCGCTGAGGCGGCAGTGGTACTCGCAGGAGGTGCGTCTACTTAGCTCAAGCCAGGTCCGGGCCGCGAACAAGGTCTTCGGTTCCTGCGTTACGCGTGCGGGCGCCCCGCGGACGGCGTCGGAGTCACTCGGCCAGTTCATCGGCTGGCTACAGCGCACAGTCAATCGCGCCGAGTTCGCCAGCCGCTTCGGCGGCGCGTCGCCATCGCTGCAGCCGAGACAGAGCGTCGACGCTCACTGGTCGGCGGTTTTCATCCGATGCGGGAGACCACTGGTGTCGCTGCTGCAGCGGTTGTTGCCCGGCGCTCAGCAAGCATTCGTACAAGAGCACTTCGGCCAGGTGACAACGCTGGAGAAGAGGGCGGAGCAAACCGTCGCCGAACTTGAGCGCATGACCCAGAGCCAGTTTTGAGCGGGCGCGGCGGCGCCGACAGACATGGTTCGTTCTAGCAATGTTGCACTAGTGATCCTAAAAGTGGCCCCAGGTCTATAAGATGCCTTGCCACGTTAAGCTCTAATTTGCGCCTCAGGTGCTGGCGGTGATTGGTGGCGCTGATGAATGGCAATGACGCCGAATCCCGGCAGCCCAACGACGTTGCGACGATCGACGGCGACGCCCTCGACGATGCCACCGGGCCGCCTCGCCGACGTGGCATGCGGTTGCCGGGATCGCCGGAGCGCCGGTCGCGAGCTCTGTCCGTGCTGGTGATCCTTGCGCTGCTCCTGGGAGTGGCCGCAGGCATGGTGGCCCGCGGGTTTATCTCGCCGGCTCAGGTCGCTGCGAACGCAAGGGCGCCGAAGGCGTCGCTAATCACCGCCCGGGTGCGATACGGCGTACTGAGCGTGCCGGTCAACATCCGCGCGAACGTGGGAGACGGCAACCCGGTTCAG
The DNA here is from genome assembly GCA_036393895.1 of Streptosporangiaceae bacterium. Taxonomy (GTDB): domain Bacteria; phylum Actinomycetota; class Actinomycetes; order Streptosporangiales; family Streptosporangiaceae; genus Chersky-822. Next base: position 4,702 of record DASWGE010000513.1, read on the forward strand.
GTGAACGCGCCGAGTGACCTCAATGGCTCACTGGCCGTGGTGACGTCGGTGAACGTGCGTGCCGGGCAGCGGGTGAGCCAGGGTCAACTCCTGCTTACGGTGGCGGAGCGGCCTGTGTTCCTGTTCGGAGGGGGGATCCCGGTGTTCCGCGAGATGTCGCCAGGTATGCGCGGCGCAGACATCGCCGAACTGCAGGCAGGGCTACAGGCGGCAGGCTACGGGGTCGGTTCCGATGCTTCTGGTGCCTATGGGCCAGGCACCGCGGCTGCAGTCGCAACCATATATAAGGCCAACGGGGTGAGGCCGGTGTTCGCAGGATCCCGGGCTGGGCTATCGCATCTGTCGCACCAGGTCAACGTGGCGGGGCGAGAGCTGACATCGGCGCAGGCGAAGCTGAAGGCCGACCAGGACTCCAAGGCCGCCAAGTCGGTGCTGGCCGCGGACCAGGCCGCGGTGACGCAGGCAAAGGAGCAGCTGGCGTCGGCCGAGCGGGCGCTGGCCAGAGCGCGGAAGACCACAGGCGCGCAAATACCCATGGGCGAGGTGGTGTTCGTCGCGCACTTGCCCGCGCGGGTTCTCTCGGTGGCAAAGCTGGGCGCGACAGTGGGCTCGGGCTCGGGCTCGGGACCTGGCATAAGACCGGGGCAGGGCAAATCGTCGAGCGCGGCCGTGCAGCTCGGCTCTGGGAAGGTGTCGTTGACGGGATTCGCGCCAATCACCCAGGCGCGGCTGCTCCGGCCCGGCATGAAGGGAACAGCGTTCTCGGATGTCTCAGGGGTGCGGTTTGCCACTCGGATCAGCTCCGTCCGAGGCTCTCAGCTCGTCCTGGTGCCCATCGGCCGGGTGCCAGGCGGAGTGGTCGGGCAGAACGTGCAAGTGACCATCACAGCGTCCCGGGTCCGTAGCTTCATCGTGCCCGTGGCCGCCATCAGCACGGCCGCGTCGGGCCGGACTTTCGTGACGCTATCGGTCGGCGGAGGACAGACCAGAGCCGCGCTCGTCCGGCTGAGCGTCTCGAGCGGCGGGCTGCAGGCAGTCACGCCGGTTCGCCAGGGCGGGCTGCGACCCGGCGACCTGGTCGTCCTGGGCATCGGCACAGCTAAGCAGCGCTGATGCGACGCGAGGCGCGGCCGCAGCCGCGGGCCCCGTTTCCGCGGGACAGCGACTGGGAGATGGAACTGGACCAGGCAGCGGTGACTTATCCCGGTGCCGTGCCAGTACGGGCGCTGCGACCTGTGTCGCTGCAGTTTGCGGCCGGAGAGACGGTAGCCGTGGCGGGCCGCTCCGGGTCGGGGAAGTCAACACTGCTGAACGTGCTCGGACTGCTCGACCGACCGACTGGGGGCCGGTACCTAGTCCGCGGGGTGGACACGTCGCTGCTGTCCGAGTCGGGGCTGACCGCCTTGCGGGGGCGCGAGTTCGGGTTCGTCTTCCAGTCGTTCCACTTGCTGGCTGACCGCACCGCAGCGGAGAATGCCGAGCTGGGCCTGGTGTACCGGGGAATGGGCGCGTTGGAGCGGCGCGCCGCGGCCTGCCTTGCTCTGGAGCGGGTAGGTCTCGGGCACCGGCTTTCTGCGATGCCCGGAACGTTGTCGGGCGGCGAGCAGCAACGGGTGGCGATCGCGCGAGCGCTGGCGCAGCAGCCACGTGTGCTGCTGTGCGACGAGCCCACTGGAAACCTAGACCGCAAGAACGCGGAGCTGGTGACGAACCTCCTGCGCGGCCTGGCAGCGGAAGGGCTCACCGTGATCATGGTGACCCATGACCTCGAAATCGCCGCCGGGATGCTTCGGTTCCTGGACATCGACGACGGATTGGTCACCGAGCGGGACCCGGTGAACCGGTGATCCGGCCTGGGGTGGCCCGGCGAGCGGGGTCGCGCCGGCGGGGCCTGCTGGTGCGGTTGGAGCGACGCCGGGCCAGCGCCGCCGCACTGGCAGAGATCGGGGTCGAGCCGAGCCGCCTGACTGCCGCCGACGCGGCCCGCGAGGCGCTGGTCGCTGTGACGCGCTCGCCGCTGCGAACGGTGCTCACCTCGGTTGGCACGGTGCTGGCCGTCGGCACGGCGATCGCGACGATCGGGCTTTCTAACTCAGCGGCCGGAGCGGTGTCGGGGACCTTCGACGCGCTGCGGGCGACCATCGTCACGTTCTCGGACGGCAACCGCTTCCGGTTGCCGCCGGACCTGACCGACACGGCGGAGAAGCCGCTTGACCGGCTGAACGGCGTGGTGCGGGCAGGCCTGATCTGGCCGCTCGGTAACCAAGGCCGTCTTTATCAGATTGGCAGGACGCAACCCCAGCCAGGGCAGCCGCAGATCGGCCTGCCAATCACCGCGGCCTCTGCCGGGGGACTGGCCACGATCGGCGCCGCCGTCTCGGCAGGCCGGCTCTACGACGCAGGCATGGACCATCGTGGCGCCCAGGTGGCGCTGCTGGGGGCCACCGCAGCCCGCCAGCTCGGGATCACCGGAGTCGGCGAATCGCCGGTGATCTTCATCGGGCCAACCCCGTTCACGGTGGTCGGCATCGTCCAGCGGGCACCCCTGGACCCGGGAGTCCTGCTCGGCGTGATCGTCCCGCCTGGCGCTGCGGGGGTGGTTGCCGGCCGGTTCGGCGTGGGCATCGGCAGGCAGATCATCGTCAGGACCGTCCCCGGCGCCGCTCAGCTCATCGGCCGGCAAGGTCCGTACGCCATCGACCCGCTGCACCCAGCTGCGATCGCCGCGTCAGTGCCGGAAGACCCGAGCGCACTGCGCCAGTCGGTGAACTCGTCGCTCACCTCTCTGCTGCTCGCCATCGCGCTCATCGCGCTGGGCGTCGGCGTGATCGCGATCGCCAACACCACGCTGCTGTCGGTCCTACAGCGCCGGGCCGAGATCGGCCTGCGCCGGTCGGTCGGAGCGGCGCCTCGGCACATCGCGGTGATGGTCGTTTGCGAGGCTGTGCTCACCGGGGCCATCGGCGGCTTGATGGGCACCAGCGTCGGCGTCCTGATCATCTCGGCCGTCTGCGCGAGCCGCGGCTGGTCGCCGGTCCTGGACCTGAGGCTGCTGCTGGCTGCCCCGGCTGTCGGCGCTCTCGCGGGCCTGCTGGCCGGCCTGTACCCGGCCTGGCGGGCGAGCCGTGTATCGCCTATCAGCGCCTTGCAACGCTAGTCCAGCGGGTGAGCGGGCGCGAGCGGCTCGGTCTCTGAACGTCGGCCCGTGGCCGCGTACCATCGTCCCATGTCACGTCGCCTCGCCGCCGACAGCCCCACTGACCTGGTGCAGGCCGAGCGCGACATCCGCACCAGGATCGGCGGCCAGCCGCTCGACTTCGCCGCCATGGCCGCGGTCTCGAACATCTACCGCGCGGCCAACGTGATCCGAAATCGGCTGGAGCGGCAGATCTTGGCCGGAGAGGACCTGTCGTGGGCCGCGTTCACCGTGCTGTTCGTGCTGTGGATCTGGGGCGATCAGCAGACTCGGTACCTGGCGGACGAGGCGGGAGTGACCAAGGGAACACTGACCGGCGTGCTGAAGACGCTGGAGAAGCGCGGGCTGACCAGGCGATGCGCACATGAGGCCGACGGCCGGCTGGTGCTGGTCAGCCTGGAGCCCAAGGGCGCGGCCGTGATCGAGCGGTTGTTCCCCGCCTTCAACATGGGCGAGACATCGGTCAGCAATGGCCTAACCGAGGAAGAGAAGCACCAGCTTGCCGGGCTGCTCCGCAAGATCATCCGGTCCGTAGAGGACGGTGGGCGGGCGGACAACGGTGGGCGGGCGCAGGACGGTCGGCAGCTAGCGGAGGACGCCTAGCGGCTAGCCGAGCAGCAGGAGGTCGGCGAGCGAGCAATAGCTAGCCGGCCAAAACGCCAGCCACCGACGGGGCCTCCGCCAGCCGCAGCGCCGCCGCGACCAGGCGGTCAGCACGCGCCCTCGCAGCGGGCTCCTCCTCGATCGTCCTGGCAAGGAACGCGTCAGGATCGACGCCAGCGCTGAGCGCCTCCTGCGCCCGCCCGCATCCAGCCACTGCCCGAGCTGAGCTCCGTCGACCTCGGGGTGAAACTGAACCGCGAGGTGCCGGCCGACCGAGAACGCCTGGACGCCAACCTCGTTCCTGGCCAGGATCGCGGCCTGCGGCGGCGGCTCGCGCCGGTCGCCGTGGAACTGCAGCCACGGGCCGGCCGGGATCAGGTCGGGCCTGACGGTCTCGATCATCTTCCAGCCGACCTCTTTCTGGGCAGCCGCCACCACGCGGCCGCCGAAGATGGTGCGCAGCTCCTGCGCGCCATAACAGATCCCGAGCACCGGCACCCGGGCCTCGTCGGCCGCTCGCAGCCACGTGAGTTCGGGCTCGATTCAGGTCACGCTCTGGTCGAACACCGACGGTATGGCGCCCAGCATGACGACGTGGTCAGCGCCGTCGAATGGCGGTAGCGGGCCGTCGTCAGGGAAGAAATGGCACTACCGTTCCGACGGAAGGCTCAGCGCGGGCACACCCCGCCTTGGCTGGCCGGTTCAGGCTCGTGGGAGATGATCGCTCCCTCAGACTGATCAAAGGGGCTGGTCCACCAGATCTGGACGAGGTGGGTCCAGTGCAGGAACTTGACCCTGACCCAGAAGGTGAAGAGAACCGTATAGCCGTGGGCTGGCATCCAGCAGCCCGCTGTAGTGACCGGCAGACGCACCACGATGACTTCCTCAGGCCGCAGGACCAGGCCCGCCAGCCGTTTTCCTGGACCATTCTGAAAGCCCGCTTGCAGCCAGTACGTCGCCACGCCCGTGTCGCGCAGCGGCTGGCCCTGCCGGTCGATGGGACCCTGAGCGTAGGGCGGGTTCAGCGACGCGGCCTCAATCGTGACCGGAAGCGGGCCGTTGTTGGTGAGACTGACATACAGTCCGCCACTTGCCGGTCGCTGGGGAGGCAGGTATGTCTGGCCGTTCATTGGCGCGAAGTTGTTCACTGGCTTGGTGATCATGTGGCCGATTAGGCCGCCCCCTGAGTTACCGAGGCCGACCGGCTGGTAGTGGGCACCCAGCGTCATCCCAGTTATAAAAGCAGCGATCAGGACAAGCCCGGTAGCGAGTGCCGCGACAACCGGCCAGCGCCGTCGACGCCGTGGCGGCGGGACCGTGACGGCGACGGAGTCCGCCGCGCCAGGTGGGATAACACCATCGACCATGCCCGCGCTCATGACCGCCATCCCTGCTCGCGCCCCTTCTGCCACGGCCGCGGTATGCGTTGCCGCAATTATTCACGAGGCCACACCGTCGCGCCATAGACGCAATGCGTTATTGCTGATGTACGCGCGTCGAGCGCATTCATAGCGAGCCACTTGAACACGAGACTGGCCCGATTCCTGTCACTGTGGCCGACGGCCTGCGAAAACGTCGGCGGCTTCCATCATCTACATCCCGCCGCAGCGGGAAGTGTTGCGGCCTGGCCATGAGATGTTTGTCGGCCTGTGCTTCCGCACCTGGCCGTGCGTGAATAACACTGCCGCGCCCGACCGCCCTCCCCGACCCATGGCCGCCATGCAGCCCGGCAAATCCCGTGGCCTCGGCACGCGCCACGGCCGCCGACTTGTGCGGCGCCGGCGCCGCGCCCTCTGGCACAGCACCCGCCAGCACGCCAGCCGTCAGCATTCCAGCGGCCAGCACCCCAGCGGCACCAGCCGCTACCGGGGGCCGCGCTGCCGCCGCAACAAAGGCAGCCGACCGACGCGCCAATAGATCCCTACCCGATGTTTCCGGCACCTCGTCATACCACGCTCCTCAACACGCCGTCCCACCCGAACCTGCGGCCGATCTGCGAACGACAGCCCGTCAGCGGGGTGAACACCAAAGAGTGCCTCCAATTCAGTGGCATTTGTTCCCCAGTTACCTGGCTTTTACAGGTATAGAGCCAGATGCAGCGGACCCTGATACACCCCGGCCGCCTCGCCGCGCCAATTCTGGGTTAGGCCGAGATACTGATGGCGATAGCCGAGGTAAATCGGCTCGCCGGGGCATGCGAGCAGGCCGCGGCCAGCCTTCGGGCAGCGGTATGCCTCTACCAACACCGCCACGCCACCTTCTCGCGGACCAAGCCACGGCCGTTCTCTCGGCAGCCTGACCGCCCATCCCAACGCCAAGCCGGCCTGAGCTGCCCCTGGGCGAGAATCACCCAGAAACAAGTGATCGGCGCGGGGCGGCGACCCTTTGTCGGCAGACCGGATCCGGCGACCTCCGGCCGGTGGGCTAGGCGTTGTAGCAGGTGGCGCAAGCAATTCAGCTCTAGTTCACGGTGCCCGGCAGGTTGCAGACTGTGAATCGTCGGCAGCCCGGCAGGGCGTTCGGGAGGCCGGGCAGACATGTTCCCGTACAGCACCGCCATCGTCCATCCCGCGTGCCGGGCCACATGCGCGCGTCGGGGAAGGTTGCATGGGCCGCGTGGGCGATCACCCTACCGCTATGGGTTATGCGTGGCCCGCCGTTCGTCCTTGGGGGATCGCTAGTGTGGCCTTATGACGAGATTCGGTGTGCAGCTGCCCAACTTCTCCGGATTTGATCCGGCCGACTTGTTCGATCACGTGGCGGGCCTGGCGACGGCGGCGGAGGAAGCCGGGTTCGACTCGGTGTGGGTCATGGATCATTTCTTCCAGTTGCCGCCCCTGGGCGGTCCGGACCAGCCGATGCTGGAGGCCTATACCCTCCTCGGGGCGCTGGCTGCCCGCACCCGGCGGGTGCAGCTCGGCACGCTTGTCACCGGCGTCACCTATCGTAGCCCCGGCGTCCTGGCCAAGATCGTCACGACGCTGGACGTCATCTCGCGGGGCAGGGCCATCCTCGGCATCGGCGGAGCCTGGTACGACGTCGAGCACCAGGCCCTCGGCATCGACTATCCGAGTGACCGGGTGCGCCTGGACATGCTCGAAGAGGCGGTCCAGGTCTGCCGGGCCATGTTCACCGGCGATGACGTGAGCTTCAGCGGCAACCACTACCGGCTCGATCACGCCCGCAACCTGCCCCGGCCGGTGCAGGCGGGGGGCCCGAAGATCATGATCGGCGGCGGCGGCGAGAAGCGGACGCTGCGGCTGGTGGCCCGCTACGCAGACCAGTGCAACGTGACCGGCGACGTCAGTACCCTGGCCCGTAAGATCGGCGTGCTGCACCGCCATTGCGCGGAGGTTGGCCGTGACCCCGCTGAGGTCAAAGTCACCTGGATGACCCCGCTGATCCTGACCACTTCCAGCCAGAACACGGCCGAAGTGCGCGAGATGCTGGCGGTCGCCGGCTCTGCCGAGGAGATCGCAGGATTCACCGTCGGCCAGCCCGACGAGATTCCCAGCCTGGTCGCGGGTCACATCGAGGCCGGCGCCGACGAAGTGATCTTCAGCTTCGCCTTCGCCGACGCCGCTGGAATCACCGCGGTCGGTGAGGCACTCGGACTGCGCGGACAGTAACGCCAGACGCTGACGCCGCCGCCTACCTCGGCCGCATTTGACGCACCCTTTATCGCCACGCTTGGCCCGCCGCTCCCGGGGCGCGAGCGACTCGGCTGTCTCAGCCCGGCGGCTCAACGGCCGCGTACCATCGTCCCATGTCACGTCGCCTCGCGGCCGATAGCGCTAATGACCTAATGCAGGCCGAGCGCGATATACGCGCCACGATCGGCGTCCAGGCGCTCGACTTTGCCGCCATGGCGGCCGTGTCAAACATCTACCGCGCGGCGAATGTGATCCGCAATCGGCTCGAGCGCCAGATCCTGGCCGGGGAGGATCTCTCGTGGGCCGCGTTCACCGTGCTGTTCGTGCTCTGGATCTGGGGCGACCAGCAGACTCGGCACCTGGCGGACGAGGCCGGGGTGACCAAGGGCACGCTGACCGGCGTGCTGAAGACGCTTGAGAAGCGCGGGCTGACCAGGCGGCGCGCGCACCAGGCCGACGGCCGGCTGGTGCTTGTCAGCCTGGAGCCCAAGGGCGTGGCCGTGATCGAGCGGCTGTTCCCCGCCTTCAATATGGGCGAGGCGTCGGTCAGCAGTGGCCTAACCGAGGAAGAGAAGCACCAACTCGCCCGGCTGCTCCGCAAGATCATCCGGTCGGTGGAGGGCAGTGACCGGGTGGACGGCTAACCGAGCAGCCGACGGATGTCGAACAGATGATGGGCCAGCTCGTGCGCCGTCCTGCGGCCGATCCACTCCACCGACCGGATCTCGGGCTCAGGCCACGGGTAGATGCCGGTTCGCTGCCAGCCCGCATCGTCTAGCGCCGCCAGTGTCCTCGTGAGCTCGGTCGCCGCGGCCGCGATCGCAGCACCGACTGCCACCGGATCCTGCTCGTTGTACCGCTCTTCGAGAGCGCGCTCGTCCCGTCGCATCGATTCGAACCTCGGCGTCTGCTGGGCCTGCGCGCGGAGCACCCGGTCCCGCTGCACGATCAGCACGTCCCGGACATGGCAGCCGTACTCGAGCGGCGACCAGGAACCGGATCTGGTGTGAGCCCTGAGCCGCTCCGCGGGCACGGAGCCGAGCAGGTTGCGGTTCTGGGCGGCCATATCCGGCACGACGGCGAGGATCTCGCCGCGGCTGAGTGCCTCGTAGTCGTAGCCGCATTCCTCGCATGGCGCCATGCCAGGACGCTACAGGCAGCGCTAGCCGGCCAATACGCCAGCCGCCGACGAGGCCCTGGCCAGCTGAAGCGCCGTCTCGACCAGCCGGTCCGCGCGAGCCCTGGCACCGGGTTCCTCCGCGATGGTCTGGGCGAGGAACGCGTCAGGATCCACGCCCGCCCGCAGCGCTTCCGGCCGCCCGCCTGCATCCAGCCACTCCCGGAGCATGGCGCCGTCGACCTCAGGGTGAAACTGGACGCCCAAATGCTTGCCGATCGAGAACGCCTGGATGCCAACTTCGTTGCTGGCCAGGACCGCCGCTTCCAAAGGCGGCTCGCACTTGTCGCCGTGGAACTCCAGCCACGGTCCGGCCGGGATCAGATCCGGCCTGACGGTCTCGATCAGTTTCCAGCCGACCTCTTTCTGGCTGGCTGCGACCACTTGGCCGCCGAAGATAGTGCACAGTTCCTGAGCGCCATAACAGATCCCCAGCACGGGAACACCAGCCTCATCGGCGGCCCGCAGCCAGGCGAGTTCCGGATCGATCCAGCTCACATTCGGGTCATACACAGAAGGAACGGCGCCGAGCATGACGATGTGATCGGCGCCCTCGAACGGCGGCAGCGGCCCGTCATCGGGGAAGAAATGCACGCTGAGCTCGGCGCCGCGCGCCTCGAACGCCTCGCCGATGAAGCCGGCGGAGTCCTCGGCGTGATGCCGGACGACGATAACGCGCATCCTAAAGCTCCCTCGATTGCCGCACATTTCGTTTGGTGCCAAACTACCTCGCATGACCCCCATTCCCGCTGTCGACCTTACCGACCTGGACATGTGGGCACGGGGCATCCCCTACGAGCAGTTTGCCCGGCTCCGCTGCGAGGCGCCAGTTCCCTGGTCCGACGAGCCAGCGGGCGGTCCCGGCTTCTGGTCGGTGCTCCGTTACGACGACATCGTGACGGCGAGCAGGGACACGCGGACGTTCTCCTCGTCGCGCGGAGTGTCGTTCGAGGAGCCGACCGACGAGGACATGGCCGCCAGGCGCACGATCATTGACACCGACCCGCCTGCGCACACGAAGCTGCGCAAGATCCTGTCCGGCGGCTTCACCCAGCGCGCCGTGGCCGTGTACCAGCATTTCGTGGCGACCCTGACCGAGCGGGTCCTCGACGCCGGCCTGAAAGCAGAGCCGTTCGACTTCGTCGACGCGGTCGCCAAGGAGGTGCCGATCAGGGTGCTGGCCAGGATCATGGGCCTGCCAGCCGGCGACCTGCCGCTCTTCATCGACCTCGGTGACCGGCTGATCGCCAATACCGACCCCGACATCACCGACGTTGTCTGGGGCCGCGACGATACCGACGCCTACCGCCGGTTTCCGTTCCGCAGCCCGTACGGCAAGCAGTTGTGGGACCTGGGCCGCGCCATCGTGCGCGACCGGCTAACCGCGCCGGGCGATGACCTGCTGTCCACGCTGCTGCGGGCTGAGGTGGACGGCGAGCGGCTCAGCGAAACGGACCTGGACAATTTCTTCTCGATCATGGTCGTTGCGGGGAACGAGACCACCAGGATCGCCATCGCCCAGGGCGTGCTCGCGTTCTGCGAGCATCCCGACCAGTGGGACCGGCTACGCGCTGACCAGACGCTCCTCGAGCCCGCAACGGAGGAACTGCTGCGCTGGACGTGCCCGACCCACTTCATGCGCCGGACGGCGACAGCCGACACCCAACTCGGCGGAGCCACGATCAGGGCCGGCGACAAGGTCGTGCTCTGGTACGTCTCGGGGAACAGGGACGAGACCGAGTTCGCCGACCCCGACACATTCGACATTGCCCGCTCCCCCAACCGGCACCTCAGCTTTGGCCGCGGCGGGCCGCACCTCTGCCTGGGCGCCCACCTGGCCAGGCTGGAGATCCGGGTCGTCCTTGCCGCACTTGCCAGGCGGGTGGCAGCCTTCGAACTCGCCGGGCAGCCGCGCCGGATCCGGTCGAACTTCACCAACGGCCTGCGGCAGCTTCCGGTCCGGATCAGGCAGGCCTGAGCCCGGCCGGCGACGGGCAGGACACAATGGTGACCCCGAGGCTGCTGCTTATCCTTAGCGAGAACCAGACGCTGCGGCCGACCCCCGACATCGGCGAACTGGTCGGCTTCGCGGTCGAAGCCGAACGGGCCGGACTCGACGCGGTCATGGTCAGCGAGCACGTCGTGCTCGGGCCTTCGGCCGACGCCGCAGGGCGGCCAGCCAACCCCAGGGAGTACGCGTTGCCGGCCAATCAGGATCCGGCAACGCCCTGGCCGAGCTCGCTCGTCCTGCTGAGCGCGATCGCCGCCGCAACCAACCGCATCCGGCTCGTCGCCGGCGCCATCATCAGCCCGCTGCGGCACCCGCTTGTCCTGGCCAAGGACCTGGCCACTTTGGACCGGCTCAGCAGGGGCAGGCTCGTCGTGCAGCCCACAGTCGGCTGGCACCGGGACGAATACGACGCGCTAGGCATCCCGTTCGAGCTGCGAGGTGACATTCTCGACGAGCAGCTTGAGGTTTGGTCGCAAGCCTGGTCGGGCTCACCGGTGAGCTTTGGCGGGCGGCATTACCGGTTCGGTGACGTGTGGGTCGAGCCGCAGCCGTTCCGGCCGGGCGGACCGCCGCTGTGGTTTGGTGGCTCGACCGTGCACCAGCGGGTGATCGAACGCGTCGTGCGATACGGCAGCGGCTTCAACCCCCTCGGAAGGCCGGAAGACGCGGGACTGGCCAGGCTCGCGCAGGCGCTGATCTCGGCCGGGCGGAGCCCGGCCGAGATCGAGTTCGTGGGCGGCACCCGCGGCACCTTCCCCGGTCCGGACAAGGTGGCCGACCTGGACCAGGCACTTGCCGCTATTCCCGCGCAGCTGGCCAGGGGATTCACGACCATCTGTGTCAAGCCGTCGCAGTTCATCGACGAGAGCTCGCGGATGGCCGAGTTCTGCCGTGAGCTCGCAGCCAAGGTCGCCGAGCGGGCTGACCATTCGCACAAGCCCTGAACCTTGACACGTAATCATTCGCATCCATACGATCCCCAGCATTAACGGCCGGTCCGTGCCACCCCGGAGGGGGAACGTGACGAAGATCGATGCGTTCGCCCACATACTGCCGCCGGCTTACGCCGAGCGTCTCGAGGCGCTTACCTCAGGCGGCGCGGTCAGCCAACGCATACTCGGCTACCGGCCGTGGATCCGCGAAGACCCGGCTCTGATCGACCTGGATGCCCGCTGGCGGACGATCGACCCCTTCGGCGACTACCGGCAGGTCCTCACGCTGGCGGTCCCGCCGCTCGACGAACTCGGCGACCCGACTGCCGCCGCCGACCTGGCACGGGCGGCCAATGACGAGCTCGCCGACCTCGTCGTGCGGCACCCTGACCGGTTCGCTGGCTTTGTGGCCGCCCTGCCGATGAGCGACCCGCAGGCTGCTGCCGCCGAGCTCGATCGGACTATGAGCCACCTTGGCGCCGTCGGCGCACAGTTGCACACCAACGTCGGCGGCGCGCCACTTGACGAGCCTCGCTTCGAGGTCATCTTCGAGGTCGTCACCAGTCACGGCGGCGCGTTCTGGCTCCACCCCACCCGCAGCCCGATCTGGTCGGACTATCCGGCCGAGCCCGCGTCGAAGTACGGCATCTGGTGGTCGCTCGGCTGGCCGTACGAGACGTCGGTCGCGATGGCCAGGCTCGTCTACTCGGGCTGCTTCGACCGGTACCCCGGCCTGACCGTGATCACCCACCACGCCGGCGCGATGGTGCCGCACTTCGCTGGGCGGCTGGCATCCCCGATCGAGGACCCGGATCGTGACTCGATCGTCGGCGGCCTGAAGAACGAGCCGATCGAGTACTTCAGGCGGTTCTACGCCGACACGGCGATGTTCGGCGCCAGCCACGCGGTCCGCTGCGCGGTGGAGTTCTTCGGGGCCGACCACGTCCTGTTCGGCACGGACATGCCGCTCGGCGGGCCGAACGTGGTCGCTGACACGATCGCCGACGTCACCTCGCTCGACCTGCCGGAAGCCGACGAGGCCGCGATCTTCGCGGGCAATGCGAGGAGGCTGCTCGGAATCGCCGGGTGAGGGCCGGGCGGCGCCTCCCTCCGGTCCGGACGGCAGCTGCCCTCGCAATCTCGATGAGCACCAGCGTCCTGTTGAAGAAACTAAGGAGAGACCGATGGCCAGTCCGGAGCCCGCGTACGAGCGCCTGGGCGCCAAACTGCTGTCCCTGCCCGATGTAGTCGCGCAATCCGTCGGCTTCATGGGCCCGGTGTTTTCTTCCGCCTTCGTGATCCCGCTGGTCGTCGGCGTTATCAGCGCTTCTGGCAAGGGCGGCGGGGTCGCGTCGCCGTTGTCGGTGCTGATCGCGGCGGTCGGCGTGTTCGCGCTCGGCTGGATCGTGTCCACCTACGCCAAGCAGATCCACGCTGCAGGCTCGCTATACGACTACGTGACCCGCGGACTTGGCGAGCGGGTCGGCACGGCGGCGGGCTGGCTGTATTACGGCGGCGTGACGGTCCTGCTCACCGGGCTGCTGCTGCTGATCGGCGGTTACCTGCAGAGCACGATCCTTGTCGAGTTCAAGGTGAACCCGCTGCCGTCCTGGGCGTGGACCGCAGTTCTGATCGCCCTGATCGCCGGGATCTTGTACTTCGGCGTGCGGATCTCCACCCGCAGCCAGCTCGCGCTCGCGCTGATCTCGATGCTCGTGGTCGGCGTGTTCTTCATCTTCGTGATCGTCAAGCTCGGGTCGACGAACAGCGTCAAACCGTTCAACCCGTCCTCGGCGGCCGACGGCTGGTCCGGCATCTTCTTCGGCGTGCTGTACGGCGTGCTGATGTTCGTCGGCTTCGAGACGGCGGCCAACCTGGCTGAGGAGACGCCCAACCCGCGGCGCGAGGTCCCGATCGCGGTGATGGCCACCGCGACGATCGCCACGGTCTGGTACGTCCTGGCCACCTACGTTGAGGTAGCGGGATTCCACTTCAATCTCACGATTTTGACCAAGGCCGCCGGCGCGCCGCTGTTCGCGCTCGGCGCGCCTGCCAGCGCTGGTGGCTACGGCGGCACGTGGATCGACCGGCTACTCGAGCTGGTCGTGCTGTTCGACATGATCGCCGTTGCGATCGGCTGCGCGGTCTCCGCGTCCAGGGGGATCTTCGCGATGGCCCGTGACCGCCGGATTCCGGGCGTGCTGGCCAGGACGTCGCGGCGGCACGGCTCGCCTCTTGGCGCGGCGGTCTTCGTGACCGCTACCGCGATCGTGACGCTGCTGGTGAACCAGTTCTGGACGGGGCTGTTCGCGCTGCCTGCCACGCCGCACTACTTCGCGCTGTTCGCCTGGGGCTCGACCTTCGGCGGGTTCGCGCTCGTGGTGGTCTACCTGCTGATGTCGGTCGGCGCGCTGCGGAACTTCGGCCGCGCTGACGGCAAGGTGCGGCTGATCATCGCCGCGGTCATCGGCATCCTGATCACCGCGGGCGCCATCTACGGGTCGTTCTACAAGGTCACCCGGCCGACGATCTGGGCGCCGTGGTTCGCGCTCGGCCTGCTGGTGCTCGGCCTGGCGTCGACCTGGGTACTGCGGCCCAGGCAGGCCGCGAGCACCCGCCTCGCTGACCTGAGCACGACCGCGGCTCCCGGCGATCAGCCCGTCAGCACCTGATGAGCGTCGTGCCGGAGGCGCGCCCATGAGCGTCGTGCCGGAGGCGCGCCCATGAGCGTCGTGCCGGAGGCGCGCCCATGAGCTCTGCCCGCGCCGTCCTGGTCACCGGCGGCGGCAGCGGCATCGGCGCGGCGGCGGCCCGCATGTTCGCCGCAGGCGGCTGGCGCGTCGCGGTCTGCGGGCGCCGGGCCGGCGCCCTGCGCGCCGTCGCGGCCGAGACCGGTGCTCTCGACCTGGTCTGCGACATCGCGGACGCCGGGCAGGTTGACGAGCTGATCGGCGCGGTCAGTGGCACGTTCGGGCGGCTTGACGGGCTCGTGCTGAACGCCGGGGTCATTGCCCCCGGCGGCGTCGCTGAGCTGTCGCCGCAGGACTTCTCGGCGATGGTGGCCGTGAACCTGACCGGCTCGTTCCTGGTAGCGCGCTCCGCGCTGCCGCACCTGCTTGCCAGCGGGCGCGGCGCGGTTGTGTCGGTCGCCTCGGTGGCGGCGCTCCGGGCCGCATCCGGCATGGGCGGCTACGCGGCCACGAAGGCTGCGCTGACGATGCTGACCCAATCGCTGGCGGTCGACCACGCGCACGAGGGGCTGCGGGCGAACGTGGTCTGTCCAGGCTGGACGATCACCGAGATGGCCGACGCGGAGATGGCCGCCTTCGGCGGCGAGCGCGGGCTCGGCGTCGACGAGGCCTACCGCCTCGTCACCGCGCTCGTGCCGCAGCGCAGGCCGGCCAGCGCCGACGAGGTCGCCGCCGTGATCGCCTGGCTGCTGTCCGACGCGGCGTCCTACGTGAACGGCGCCGTGATCCCGGTGGACGGGTCAGCGGTCGCCGTCGACGTCGGGACCGTGCCGTTCGATCCGCGGGTCAGCCTGTCCGGGCTGGGTCAGGGCGGCGAGCACGCCAGGAATCACGGCATCGGCCCGCCCGGCTAGCTCGCCGGCGGTCAGCAGCTGCACCGGATGCGGGATATACAGCATCCGGCAACCCGGCATGGCGAGCAGCCTGGCCTGCTCGACGGCTTCGTCGGCGAACGGCGTCGTCGCGATGCCCACGGCCGGGATTCCCCGGCGCTCCAGGTAAACGAGGTCGCACACACTGCACGACGTACACGAGCCTCAATCGGCGAGTGCCTCGACCACCAGGTCGGCGCGGGCGGCGATCTCGTCGATCAGGGCGGGTGCGGCGGGCTTGGAAAAGATTTCCTTAGCCGAACGGAACGTGACCGCACCAGCCTGATTCAGCTGCGACTCGATCCGGTCGAGAAACTCGGCACCCCTGTTCTTGGTGATGTCGAGCAGCGCTACCGAGCGACCGGCGACCGTCGCTGGCCGCCGCGCGAGCGGCTCAGGCTGCCTGACCCGCTCGTCGAAGGGGCTGACGTAGTCGCGGCTCGCGTAGTCCGTAGTCAAAGCGGCTCAACCTCCCGGGAGATGATCTGCGCCCCCATCCCGGTGCAGGGACCCAGAACTGCAGAGTAACGGCCGGCCTCGCCGCCCGCGACGAGCAGGACGATGGAGTCGGGCGAGGCCCATTTGGAAATGTCGGCGGCCGGGTCGGCGGCCGCGGCGAACGGTGTCGTCTCACCGCGCCGCAGCTCGCTGGCCGGCCGGTGAACGGCGTCGAACATGAACTGGCGCAGGTGCTGCTTGCTCCAGCCCGCGGCACGGAACATCTCCGCGTGCTCCGGGCAGATCACGAACACCGATGGCTCCGTCAGCGGCCACCAGTTCGTGGACCAGGCGCTGGCCGCCGCCCAGGAGAGTATGTAGGCGAGGTCCTCGGGCGTCCTGCTGCGGTGATCGGAGATGTTCTGCGGAGCATCGCTCCCGATCAGCGTGACCACGGACTGGCCTGGCTCGAAGCCGCGCTCGACGTGCAGCGGCTCCCACGGGCTGGTCTCCTCGTCCTCAGCGATGCAGAAGCCGACCTTGCCCATGTGCCCGAGGGTCGCCCGGTCCAGCGTGCCGGGCATAGCGCCGCCGAGCAGGGTGACGATCAGGCGCGCCGCCCGGCCGATGGTGAGGTTCGCCCGCGAGCCAGGTCCCAGCGCGCCCATCCCGCTGTTCAACCCGATCGCCCGCCTGACCGGGCCGTTGACGACCACGAGCTGGCCGGCCGGCTGCGTCGTCACCGCCTGGCCGTGCAGATTGAAGGCGGGATCGAGCATGGCCCTGGCCGCGGCTACCACGACGGGGAAGTACGCGGGGCGGCAACCGGCCAGGACGGCGCAGGCGGCCACCCGTTCGAGCGTCGCCTCGCCCATCGACGGCGCCACCAGGCCGAGCGAGACAGAACCGTCGGTGCCGCCGAGCATCGCCTCGACGCGCCGCCTGGTCGGCGGGACGACAGGCAGCCCGTCGGTCCAGCCGCGCTCGAACATCTCCTCCATCTCGTCCTCGGCGGCTGGCCGCGAGATGGCAGCTGCCACCTCAGGGTCCATGGCGGCCTTCGACGAGCAGCCGGGCTTGCGCAGGGGCTCGACCGGTGGCGGCAACTCCAGCGCTGCCGTGCCGAGGAGCGTCCGTGCTTGCTCGATCACGGCCGCGATGCCGGGCTGGTCCCAGCCGACCACGC
>DASWGE010000514.1:0-3010 GCA_036393895.1 Streptosporangiaceae bacterium
CCGTGGCCAGGTAGAACGGCCTGGCGGCGTCGGCGCGCCAGTCCATCAGCAGCTGGTCGTAGTTCTCGTTGTCGGCATGCATGCCGAGCCGGCCGATGTAGCTCCTGGCGCCGTCGTTGAATTCGAGCCTGCCGAAGCACAAGCCGTTCTCGGCGGCGTCGAGCTGCGCGAGCTGCTGCCGGTACATGACGGTGAGCGCCTCGCGCTCCGTCCGCGCCGCCGGCGTCCCGCCGACCTGCCGCAGCGTCCCAGCCAGCCGGTCCGATGCGCGCTTCCTGAGCTCGTCCAGCCTGTCGTAGAGGCTGGTGATGTAGGCCTGCTCGGCTTCCTGGTCGACGTCTGTACGGTCCTCGACAGACAAGCGCGTGTCCCTTCGCCGCTAAAAGTGCCCACACAGTTTAGTCGGGGCTCGGCTGAGCCCATGCGACTCCGCCGGCCCTTTCTGCGCCGCCGGCGCTGCCGCGTGGTTGGACCGGCACACCGCGTAGCTGCCGGCCCGGATGCCAGGCAGGAATCACATGACGGTGGATGATTCTCAGCACAATCGCCGAATATCATCCACGATCTGCCGAGAACAGCGTTCTAGTGCTCTAGGCGGGGGTCGGTGCCGCGGGGGCCAAAGCCGACGCCGGCGGGCTGCTTCGGATCCCAGTCGAATACCACCGAATTGTCCTCCTCGCCGATCAGTACCTCGGCTCCTGGCTCGGCGCCAGCTCCGGCCAGCGCTTCCTCGACACCGAGCTTGGCGAGCCGGTCGGCCAGGTAGCCCACCGCCTCGTCGTTACTGAAGTCGGTTTGCTGGATCCACCTGCGCGGCTTCGCGCCGCGGATCCGGAACGCGTTCTCGCCGACCCGCACCAACTCGAAGTCAGGCCCGGCCACCGGCTCGGGCCTTAGGACGAGCCTCGTCGGAAGCGGCTCCGGTGCGGCGCTCCTGGCCTCGGCAATGATCGCCGCCAGGGCGAACGCGAGGTCACGCAAACCCTCCCCGGTGGCGGCCGACACCTGATGTACGGGCAGGCCCCTGGCCTGCAGGTCGGGCAGGACGAGCTCGGCGAGATCGCGTGCCTCGGGCACGTCGATCTTGTTGAGCACCACGATCCGCGGCCGTCCGGCCATGTCGGCGCCGGTCATCTCGTCATGAGCGGCAAGCTCGGCCTCGAGCACATCGAGGTCCGTGCTGGGATCACGGCCAGGTTCGTTCGTGGCGCAGTCGATGACATGCACGAGGACGGTGCAGCGCTCGACGTGCCTGAGGAAGTCATGGCCGAGGCCGCGGCCCTGGCTGGCCCCAGGGATCAGGCCGGGTACGTCCGCCACGACGAATTGGGTGTCCCCCGCCTCGACCACACCCAGGTTCGGGGTCAGCGTGGTAAACGGGTAGTTAGCGATTTTAGGGCGGGCCGCCGATATGGCCGAGATGAGCGACGACTTGCCGGCGTTCGGGAATCCGACGAGGCCTGCGTCGGCGATCGTCTTGAGCTCCAGCAGGAGTTCCTTATGTTCGCCGGGTTCGCCACGCAACGCGAAGCCTGGAGCCTTGCGCTTGGTCGAAGCGAGCGCGGCGTTGCCTAGGCCGCCATGCCCGCCTTGCGCGGCTACGAACTCCGTCCACGCTCCAATCAGGTCGGCAAGCACCTCGCCGTCGCCGGTCTTCACCACCGTTCCGTCCGGCACATTGACGATCAGGTCGGCGCCTTCAGCGCCGCTGCGGTGCGAACCCGCGCCTGCCTTGCCGTTGCCCGCCCGGCGCAGCGGCCGGCGGTGGAAGTCGAGCAGCGTCGCGGTGCTGGGGTCGACCCTGAAGATGACGTCGCCGCCCCGGCCACCATTGCCGCCGTCCGGGCCGCCGAGCGGCTTGAACTTCTCCCGGTGAATCGACGCGCAGCCGTTGCCGCCGCTGCCCGCCTGGATCCTCACCACGGCCTGATCAGCGAATTCCGCCACGTCAGCCCCCTTTCGAGACCTGGAACCGCCGCTGAGCGGCCCGCAGCAGCTTGTGCCCAGCCGACCAGCAACAGCTATGGGCCATCACCGCTGTTGATACGACGGTGATGGCCCATAGCTGTTGATCAACCGATCTGCGCCGGTCCGGCGCGCCGCGAAAGCCAGGGCGCCAGCCGTGCTAGCTGGCCTTGGCTGACACCGTCTCGACCGGCGCGGTCTGGGCCGCGACCGGGATCACGCTGACCGCCCGCCTGCCCCGCCGTGAGCCGAACTCAACCCGGCCGGTTACGAGCGCGAACAGAGTGTCGTCACCGCCGCGACCGACGCCGACGCCGGGGTGGAAATGCGTGCCGCGCTGGCGAACCAGGATCTCGCCGGCATTGACGACCTGGCCGCCGAATCGCTTGACGCCAAGCCGCTGGGCGTTGGAGTCACGCCCGTTCCTGCTCGACGAAGCGCCTTTCTTGTGTGCCATCTCAGACCTTCTTCTTCTGGCTGGCGCTGGCCTTGCCCGTTCCGATGCCGGTGATCTTCACCTGCGTGTACTTCTGCCGGTGGCCCTGGCGGCGCCGGTAACCGGTCTTGTTCTTGTAGTGGATCATGTTGATCTTCGGGCCGGTGGCTGGCCCGATGATCTCGGCGGTGACCTCGTAGGTGCCCAGCTCGGCGCTGTCGCTGATCACCTTCCCGTCATCCACGATAAGCACGGCGGGCAGCGTCACGGTGGAGCCGACCTGACCGGCGAGCTTGTCGACGGTCAGGACGTCGTCAACAGACGCCCTGCTCTGCTTGCCGCCACAGCGAACGATCGCGTACACGAAAGAACTCTCCCTGGTGTCAGCCCGCCGCGTGAACCGCGGCCTCGTCCGAGCGTCGAGGCGACCGGGCCTGCCGACATTACGCGCCACTCGCCTGCCGAACTTCCGATCCTGGTCTCTCGCCGGCCGTGCTGACCGCCAAGCGCCCACGATCGCTGCCCTGGGCAGCAAGACACGCCGACGACAAAGAGTACCAGACCACGCGCCCTCATTCGGTCGGAGATGCGCTGGGCGACCGGTCGGCC
>DASWGE010000515.1:0-4414 GCA_036393895.1 Streptosporangiaceae bacterium
TCGGCCGCCGCCGCCGCCAGCCGACGGCGCAGGCCGGTGTACAGACGGTCGAATACCCGCCGGTAAACCGCGTCGGGCACCCAGCGCGGTGACTCGGCCTCGAACAGGTCACGAAACTCTGGGTAATGATCGGCGAGATAGCGGTCGGCGCCGGACACGATGGCGTTGAACAGCCCGGCATGGTGGCCTCCCGCGATGATGACCCGCAAGGCGCGCCCAGCCAGCGGCGCCACCTCGACGGCGTCTGCCGCCCGGGTAAGTTCAGCGGTGAGCACGCGCTGGACATCCTCCTCGCGGACAGCCTCGGCGACCATGACCACCAAATCCGCGGCGCGACCGGCGAAGCCGGCGGCGTTGGCCTCGTCGGCCAGCCAGGCGGCCAGGCGGGGCACTATCCGGGTGGAGCGGATCCGCTCGGCAAGAACATCGGCGGTGAGGAAGTTCTCCTGCACGAACTGGCCGAGAGTGGCGGCGAACTGATCTTTGCCCTCGACGATCAGCGCAGTGTGCGGTATCGGCAGGCCAAGCGGACGGCGGAAGAGAGCCGTCACCGCGAACCAGTCCGCAACGCCTCCGATCATGGCCGCCTCGGCGCCGGCCTGCACGTAGCCAGGCAGAGTGCCGTGGACGCGGGCCGCAGTCACGGCCACGAATACAACCGTCACCCCCGCCAGGAGAGCGGTAGCCCGCCGGCGCGCGGCGGCCAGGCGGCGCGCCCGCACTTCCGCCGACTCGCGCCCGAGCGTGGATACCGGGGAAGCGTACATCGTCGCGGCAGGTTCCATGCGGCAGCCCCCGGTCAGTCCGCGGCGCAGCGCGAAATCCGCAGCCGCGTCAGTCGAGCAGTCCTATCGGCACGTCAGCCTCAGTCTCGCAGGATCTGCATGATCACTCCCGTCAGGATCACGCCGCG
The DNA here is from genome assembly GCA_036393895.1 of Streptosporangiaceae bacterium. Taxonomy (GTDB): domain Bacteria; phylum Actinomycetota; class Actinomycetes; order Streptosporangiales; family Streptosporangiaceae; genus Chersky-822. Next base: position 914 of record DASWGE010000515.1, read on the forward strand.
AAAAGGACATCCGAACCCGCCGACCGTGACCCGGCTCACATCCCGCTGATGCCATCACCAGGCCCAGATCAGCCAGATCGGAGCACCCAGGACCGACCCGCACCAGCAGCGAGGCATCCGAGCAGGCGGGTCTGCTGCGCTTCCTGGCGCTAACGACCGAATACGGAGAGCGACAACGCCGACCAGGAACCAACGTTAGCCTGAGCGCCCGGATCGCCGATTCTTTGCGACGAGAGATTGGCGGGCCTCGGCCACCAAGGCGGCGCAGATGGTCCGGTTCGGTGCTCCAGGGCAGGTCGTGCTTGAACTGAACCCGGTTTAAGTCGCGAACGGTGGTGATGTCCACGGCGACGGTCAGGCCGACGCCACTTGGACAGCCTATCGTCCATCAGATCTGTGCCGTATCTGCGGCCGTGACGCCGAATTCGTTGACCATCCTGACCAACGCCCGCCGCACGAGCGAGCTGATTTCCTCGGCGCTCATGCCGAGTGTCGCCGTCACCCCGACCGATAGGTCGCCGAGTTGGGTCTTGCGCGTCCGTAACCCGAGCGCCTCGTCCGACTGCTCGCGGCCGTCGCCGCGCCATCGTCATGCGACGCGTGGGCGGTCGGTGCTACGAGAGCAATGGCGTTCCCACCGCCGTCCGCGGTCACGATCAGCGTCTCGGCTCCGCTTGACCGGGCGGCGGCCGGTGCCGCTCGGAGCTACTGAGATCTTGCATCACAAGATATCATGCTGGGCATGGCTGAGCCGGAGCTGACCGAGTTGCGCCGGGGGGTGCTCGGGCCGTGCGTTTTGGCCTTGCTGGAATCGCGGCCGAGGTTCGGCCTGGAACTGGTCCGCGATCTTACGAGCGCGGGCGGCCTGCTCACCAGCGACGGCACCGTCTACCCATTGCTGAACAGGCTGCGCGACGCTGGCCTGGTCACCAGCGACTGGCAGGTCGTCGAGGGCGAGCGGGCGCGCCGGTATTACTCGATCAGCCAAGCGGGGCGGCAGAGCCTGGCGGCCTTCCGTGGCGAGTGGGCGCAGTTCGCCGCCACGGTCAGCCAGGTACTGGGGCACGGCGCGGCGGAACGTATGGCTGCCGGAGCGAAAGGACAGCTGTGATGGGTGGAACGGCGGTTGCGCATCCGCTTGTGGCGGGATATCTGAGGCAGTTCGATGCGGTCGCGTCCGTCCTGCCGGTACACCGGGCGCGGGAGTTGCGCGAGCAGGTCGTGGCCCACATCGAAGAGGCCGTCGGCCCGGATGCCAGCGACGAGGAGATCGCCGCCGTTCTGCGCGGCCTGGGCTCTGCGCGCGTCTTGGTGGCCGAGGCGGTCGTGGCCACCGGCAAGCGGTCGTGGGCGTCCCGGGCCGGCTGGAAGGGCTGGACCCTGATCGGCGCCCTACTGCTGGTCGTTGCCGCCGTCTCCTGGTACCACATCAAGATCAACAGCATGAACAGCGTGCGCCCGCTGGTCGTTGACGGCGGTTCCGGCTGGTGGTACCCGCCGGATTACAGCCGTCAGGTAACGACGGAAGCCAACCTGGCGACCCAGACGACAGTGCCGCTGCGGCCAGGCCAGCGGCAGGGCTTCTTCGTCCAGGTCTTCAACTTCACCGGCATGACGCAGACCGTCATCCGCTCGAACCTTGGCGGCGGCCCGAACGGCGGCACCAGTGCACACGTGACCCTGTCGACCACGGATCCTCAGCGCTCCGGCAGCGACCCGCACGCGGTGACCTACGCGATGCCCGTCTCCATCCCGCCGGGCCAGAGCCGATACCTGCGGATCACCTGGATCTCCCACGGCTGCCCGGGCCACCAGCAGATATCGGGCCTGCAAGCGGTTGAACTGCGAGTCCGCGTCGGCTGGACCACTCGAACCGAGTACATCCAATTCCGCGAAGGCTTCTTCCTCACCTTCGGCGAAATCTGCGCGCATTGAGGGATGCGAGGCGGGAGTCCCCGCCAGCCTGCCAGCTCGCGCCTGCGGCACATTCGCGGAATAGCAAGCCAGCCCAGCGAAACCTCCCAGGATCTTCCAGCACGGTGCCACTTCTGCGTCCAGTTGCTGCCCCGTCGCCTGTGGCCCGTGTCCTCAGCACAGAGGTCAGGCGGCGTCTGCCGCCGAACCAGTAGATCGGCGAGCCGACCAGATAAAGAACGAGGACGCCGGCGATAACGTCGCGGAACGTAGCGTGCATCCATCCTCGTACCTGGCCGATGGACGCGAGCGCCGCGACGAGGGCGCCGACCAGCTGAGCTATGAGGCTGAGCCGGTCCGCCATTTGCTCGGCGGACTGCAGTTGCTTGTTCGCCAGATTCAGTACCGCTCTGTGCGCGGCCTAAATGAGGATAATGCCGTCGAGCGCGCCCAGAGGATCAAGACTCCTGACCGGTGCTTAATTCCGAGGTAGATGATGAATCCGATCCCGGCGAGCGGCACCACGACGACCGCGATCAGCGCGATCAGCAGCGAATTGCCAGGCTTACCGAGATGTGCCGCGCTCACCGCTCCGCTGTAACGCGACCTGCCGTGGCCCATTCCCAAAGGGCCAGCGTCGGCGGACGTCGCGGCAAGCGCGAGCGTAAGTTCCGTGCAGAATATCTACTCTGACCGAAACCTTCGCCTTTCTGGAGCGCCCTTTCGCGCATGCATATCGAGCCCACTGGGCGCACTGGAAGTATGGGCCATCCGGTTTGGAGCGCGACCGGTCGTGGCACGCGTCGCGCGCGAGCCATACCGTGTCTTCGTGTGGCGTCACCTGCTCGCGCCCGCCGGGATCAGGTCAGCCGGGTGGTGCGGTTGATATAGCGGTGCAGCACTGACCGGTGGTCATCGGCCAGGTGCCATAGGTCGCGTTGGGGAGGGGTGGCGAGCAAAGTTGTGCCCCAGTCGTCTTTTTAGCTGTCGCGAGCAGTCGCGGCCGAGCGGCTGGGCGGGACAGTGCTGCTGCCGAGGAGCATCATGCGCGGAAGACAGCCGGATGGCCCTAGCGTAGAGTTCTCGCTGGAAGTAGGCGAAACAAGCTGCTTGGTCCGGACCCTGCCTTTGCTGCTGACGCAGGAAGGTGGGCGCAGTGTGCAGTGTGGACTTGATTAACCGCGAGTGCGACAACCAGGTTGTCGTGGTGCTGCGCGGGGAGCTTGACGTAGCGGTCGCCGTGAGCGTCGTGGCTGAACTTTCCGTGGTCGCGGCCCGCGAGCGCGACATTATCGTCGACCTGACTGGCCTGGAGTTCATTGACTCGAGCGGCCTAGCAGCGCTGGTCCGAGTGCGCAAGCATGCCCGGCACGCCGGGGGTGACCTGCTGCTCGCGTCCCCGCAGCAGCAGGTGCTCCGGCTGCTTACCCTGACCCGCCTGATCGACGTCTTCTCCGTCCATGCAAGCGTGGACGAGGCCGCTCGCGGCGCCGGACGGTCGCGGCGCACTGCCGCGACGGCGAGCGGCCCGCCCGCCATCCTCGCCGTGACATGAGCACACGTCCTCGAGCCGAGTGTCGCGGGTGA
>DASWGE010000516.1:0-7517 GCA_036393895.1 Streptosporangiaceae bacterium
GTATAGCGTGCCGATCGCCAGCGACGTCTTGCCCGAGCCTGACACGCCGACAACCGCGACCGCTCGCCAGAGCGGCACGTCGACGTCGATACCCCGAAGGTTGTTGTGCCGGGCCCCGCGCACGCCGATGACCGTGGGCAAAGTGCCCGGCAGCCGAGTATCACGAGTCGCCATCATTGCAACCTAGCCGCCTGGAGCGGTCATGGGCGGATCGCGCCGTGGTCCAGACGAAGATCTCGATGTCCGCGGCGACGAGCACTCCGGTGTATTTCGCCATGATGGGCGGGGATCTGATTCGTGACCTTGTCGAGGTAGCCCTGGACCTCGGGCAGGTCTGCGGCGTTGTTGGCGCCGGAGGCAGATGATGTCACGGTATCTCCCCTGTGAATCGCGGGCACGTCCCTAGCGGCCGTGCGACCTTCGCGTCGAATCCAGGCTCGCCAGCAGGCAGGTGAGCGGCCATCGCCGGATCATGGTGATTCGCGCGCCGTTGACACCGGGCTTGCCGGCCTGATACCGAGAGTTCTGTGTCGGACAACTCGCGGCTGATTGACCGGGCTGATCTTCTCGCTGCCCTCAACCGCGCGGCGGCGGGGAAGGTCACGGTCATCTCGGCTCCGGCCGGCAGCGGGAAGACGTCCCTGTTGCGGGCCTGGGCAGATCGTAGGGGTCAGCAGCATCGGCTCGCCATCCTCCAGGTGCGACGGGACCAGCACGATGCTCAGGCTTTCTGGCTTGCCCTGCTCGACGCAGTCCGGCAGACCTCCGGCACGGGCAGTCACGCGGAACCGGCGGCGGCGACACCGGGTTTCAACGGCCGGGCCATGGTCGACCGGGTACTTGCCGAGCTCGCCGGCCAACGCGGGCCCGTCATCCTGATCATCGACGATCTGCACGAACTGAGATCGTCGGACGCCCTGGATCAGCTCACCCGGCTGCTGACGAACCTGCCACCGCATGTCCACGCGGTGCTGGCCACGCGCCGCGACCTCCAGCTGGGCCTGCATCAGCTTCGCCTCACGGGCGAACTAGCCGAGATCCGCGCGGCAGATCTGCGCTTCACCGAGCGCGAAACCCGCGAGCTGCTCGACGCCTCGGGGATCGCGCTGTCGGACGCCGGAGCAGCGCTCCTGTGCGAGCGAACCGAAGGTTGGGCTGCCGGGCTGCGGCTCGCGGCGATCTCCCTGGCCGGCCACGCCGACCCCGAGCGTTTTGTTGCGCAATTTTCCGGGAGCAACCGCGCCGTCGCGGAGTACCTGATCGCCGAAATGCTGGACCGCCAGCCGGCCGACGTGCAGCAGTTGCTGCTGCGGACCTGTTTGCTCGATCGCGTCAACGGTGAGCTCGCTGACCTGCTGACCGGGTGCCCGGGGTCGGAACGCATCCTGCTGCAGCTCGAGGACGCCAACGCGTTCGTCATGTCGCTCGATCCCGAGCGAACGTGGTTTCGCTACCACCACCTGTTCGGGGACCTGCTCAGGCTGGAGCTGCGCCGGACGCTGCCCGAGGAAGTGCCGGCGCTGCACCGGCTGGCCGCCGCCTGGTTCACCGACCATGGCCAGGTTGTCGACGCCATCCGGCACACGCAGGCGGCCGGCGACTGGCCCGCCGCGGCGCAGCTGATCGCTGACCATGCCTTCAGCCTGACGCTCGATGGGCAAGCGCAGACGATCCAGGCGCTCTTGCGGGTCTTCCCGCCCGGTGCGGAATACCCCGAGCTGGCGCTGGTGCGCGCAGGGGGCGACCTCGTGCAGGGACGCCTGGACGAGGCGGCCGCCTATCTGGCCGTTGCCGAGTCGTACGTCCAGACGGCCCCCACTGATCGCCAGCGCCGCCTCCGGATTGGCATCGCGTCGCTGAAACTGTCACTGGCCAGGCGGCGCGGGGACCTCGGCGGGCTTGTGGAGCAGGCCGAATTCCTCGCGTCACCGGTCGCCGGGGAATCTGACGAGGACATCGCGCTCGGCAGCGATCTGCGAGCTGTGGCGCTGATGAACCTTGGCGTCACGGAGGCGTGGTCACTGGGGAATCCGGACGGTGAACGCCACCTGCAGGAGGGCGCCGATCTTGCCAGGAAGATCGGACGGCCCTATCTCGAAGTCAGCTGCCTCGCGCAGCTGGGTTTCGCCTCGAAATTCCGCTCGTTTGCCACGGTCCGGCAGCGTTGCGAGGAGGCGATAGCGCTCGCCGAGAGGCATGGCTGGGGCGCGGACCAGATGATCTCGCCTGCCCTGATAACGCTTGCCAGCACGATGATCTGGACGGGCGAGTTCGAGGACGCCGAGCGATGGCTGCGGCGCGCAGCCGGGGTCCTGCAAGCCGACGCCGGACCTGGCATCGGGTTGCTGCTGCACCTCGCGACCGGGATGCTGCACGCTGGCCGGGGTCGCCGCGACGAGGCGCTCGAAGAGTTCACCGCTGCTGAACGCCTCCAACTGCAGCTGGTGGGATCGCACGCGCTCGCGGCCCAGGTCAGCAGCTGGTTGCTGGCCACGCAAGCCCGCCTCGGGATGCCGGGCCAAGCCCGCGAAGCGCTCAAGGCGCTTCCCGCCGAGCAGGCTGGCTCCGGCGAAGTTCGCACTGCCTGCGCGGTGATGTTCCTCGCGGAAGGCGATCCGGCCGGGGCTCTTGGTGAACTGGCGGGTGTTCTCGATGGCGCGGTTCCGCTTATCTGCGACGTGACACGCATTGAATCGTTGCTGGTGGGCGCTCTGGCGCACGATGAGCTTGGTGACCGGCGCGCGGCGAGCCAGGCCACGGAACGCGCGCTTGCCCTCGCCGAGCCGGAGAGGGTGATCCTGCCGTTCGCGATGACCGGTTCGCGGCAGCTGCTCAAGGCTCTGCCGCGGCATGAGACAGCGCACGCCGCGCTGCTGGCCGACGTCCTGGACGTCCTGCACGGCTCGTCCCTGACGGCCAAAGAGCAGGCCGCATCGCCACAAACCGCCGCGCTAAGTCCCAGCGAGCTCAGGGTGCTGCGTTTTCTGCCGACGAACCTCTCCAGGCCTGAGATCGCAAGCGAGCTGTCCGTCTCCGTGAACACGGTCAACACGCACATCCGAAACATCTACACCAAACTGCAGTCCAGCGATCGGTCATCCGCGGTGCAACGCGCGCGAGAGCTGCGGCTTCTGTCGGCCGGTCTCACGCGTTAGAGCCTGCGGTCACAAGATCCTGGTGATGATGGTTCACTTGATCTCGCTCAACCATGGCTTCATGAATGGCTTGATGGATCCAGTGCCCGCCCGCTACGCCATCCGCGTCAACGGTTACCTCGGGTGACAGCCGCTCACCTTGATAGTCACTAAGTTTCGGGCGCAACCCGGCTCAATTGTCACAGTCCAGCAGGACGATGGTCTCATGCGTACCCGACCAGAGGCAGGCACCGTGACTGAGGATGCCAACCGCGCCGTGTGGCTGCAGCAGGCGCGTTCCCACCTTCGCAACGCTGATCCCGTGCTGGCACGGCTCGTCGACGAACGGCCCGAGTTCGACCCGCGGGCGTGGATTGCTGAGCTACCGCCGATGGATCTATACGGCGCCCTGCTGTTCCAGGTCACCGGCCAGCAGCTTTCCGTCGCCGCGACCCGCCGCACACTAACCAGGATCGAGGCCCTCTTCGCGGGCCATCTCCCGTCGCCCGGCGAGCTGCTGGGAGTAGATCCCGGCAAGCTCCGCGAGGCCGGGCTCTCGTGGCGGAAGATCGACACGCTCCGCGACCTCGCTGATCGGCTGTCGGACGGCCGGCTGAACCAGGATGTCCTGCGGAGCCTGCCAGACGATGAGCTCATGGAGGTGCTCACCGCAATCCCGGGAATAGGTCCCTGGACGGTCCAAGGGGCTCTGATCATCGCGCTCCAGCGAGAGGATGTCGTCCTGCCGGGCGACCTTGCGCTGCGCAAGGCCGTTCAGTCCGCCTATCAACTCGACCACCTGCCAGCCCAGCAGGAGGTCCTCGCCATCGCCGAGAAATGGCGGCCCTACCGCAGCCTGGCGACCAGCTACCTGTTTTCAGCCGCCTTCGAGTCCCCTCAGGCGGCGCCGGTCGCCCCGGTTGAGGCGTGACGCGATACCCGCCAGCGCGAAATCACTATGATCCGGTGACGGCTTTTCACCTGGATGGCGGCAACCCTGGGCCGGTCGCAAAGATTCGCACGGCCGAATGGAGCACACAGTGACTACTGCGATCATCGGCGTCGGGAACATCGGCGGAGCACTGGCGCGGCATCTGGTGCGCGGCGGTGAAAATGTAGTGCTGGCAGCCAAGGACGAGTCGAAGGCGGCCGCGCTCGCGGGCGAACTAGGCCGCCTCGCCAGCGCCGCATCCGTCCGCGAGGCGGTCGAGGCGGCGGAGGTGGTCGTGCTGGCGGTGTGGTTCGACGTGCTGAGGACGCTGATCGTCGACTACGCCGATCTGCTTGACGGCAAGGTCGTCGCCGACCCGTCGAACCCGATCGGCTTCGGCGCTGACGGCACGCCGGTCCGAACCCTGCCGGACGACCAATCTCAGGGCTCCCTGGTGGCCGCGATGCTGCCTCCCGGCGCTCACTACGTCAAGGCGTTCGGAACCCTCGGCGCGGACTCCCTCGCTAACAGCGCGAACCGGGCGCCCCGCCGCGCGGTCCTATTCTTTGCCACTGACGACGACCACGCTGGCGTGGCGATCGAGCGCCTCATCACCGTCTGCGGGTTCGACCCGGTCATGGTCGGCGGCATGGACGCTGTAGGGCGGATCGAGGCGCCAGGTGGTGACCTGCACCAAGGCGGCGGGCTCGGCGGAAAGCTCCTTGACGCCGAGCAGGCACACGCCGCTCTCGCGTCCTCATTACCCTGATCCTTTCGAGCGCGTGCGCCGTGCCGGTCGCGGTTATCGGCTCCGTTCGGTTCCGCTGCGCTTGTATATGGTCTCTTGGAACTTCGCGGCCTGGCCGCGCTGGCGGAAGCGGTGTCACATAGGGAGCCGAACTGGATGTGTCGAACTGGATGGCGGATGAGTCGGACCGGCGCGGCGAGGCTGCTGGCCTAGCCGGGGAATCTGGTGCACCCCGGCGAGGCAACGGCCCAACCAGCCGCCGAGAGCGCTGGGCTCGCCTGCGCCGCTTGCTGTGGCAGCCGCCTCGCGCGCACGGCGAGCAGCCGCACCAGCGCGTGGTTGGCCCTCTCGAGCTCTTCTATGACCTCGCCGTTGTCGTGCTGGTTGCCCAGGACGCCCACCATTTTGCCGGGCACCTGACCTGGCGCGGACTCGGCGAGTTCGCCGCGATATTCACGCTGGTCTGGATCGCCTGGGCCAATGGCAGCCTCCATCATGAGCTGCACGGCCACGACGACGCCCGCGGCCGCAGCACCTTCTTGCTGCAGATCCTCGTGCTCGCCGCGATCGGCGCCTTCATCCCCGAGGCAGGCGGCACGCGCGGAGCAGCGTTCGCCGTCGCCGCGAGCGTGCTGTTCGCAGTGCTCGCCGTTCTGTGGCTGTTCGCCGCGCGCGGCGACCGCCCCGAATACCGCCGGCCGAGCCGGCTATTCGTCACAGGGACAGCCGCCTGTTCGCTCCTGCTCGCCGGAACCGCCTTGCTGCCTACCAGCGCCCGCGTTGCTGCCTGGGGCCTGCTCGACGCCGCCTACCTCGCCGGGTTCGCAGCCGTGATCCTCACCGCCGGCCCCGCACAAGCCGCAGCGCTGACCATCACAGACGCGCTCATCGAACGATTCGGTCTGCTCATCATCATCGTGCTCGGCGAAACCCTGACCGGTGTTGTCGCCGGACTGGCCCGCGTGCATGTCACCGCGCTCATCCTCAGCGTCGGGCTCGTCGCCGTCGTCGTCGGCTTCGGCGCTTGGTGGACCTACTTCGACTTTGCTGGACACCGCCACCCCAGACCGGGACAGACGGCCACCGTCCAGTGGATGCTCAGCCATCTGCCGATCACGGGCGCCATCGCCGCGATGGGCGCCGCGATGGTCAGTCTCGTCGCCCACGCCGATGACGGCCGCACCCCTGCGGCCACGGCGTGGATACTGTGCGCCGGCGCCGCCGTCGTGCTATGCGCGACGATGCTGGTATCCGCGAGCCTGCAAGACTGGCAACGCGAGCGCGGGTTGTACCGGCCGCTCGCCTGCACCTGCGCCGCCGCAGCCCTGGCGTGCCTCGGCCTCGGCGCCGCGCAGCCGGCGCCGCTCCTCATCGGCGTCGCACTCGTTGTCCTGCTTGGCATCCCCTGGATACTTGCCGTCGCCCGGCGCCTGGCGATCGGATCCGACTCACCCATCGAGTAACCCGCCCGCACGTCTCGGCGACCCCGACCCCCACCGCATGTTCCCCGATCACCAGGAGATCTCTATGCCAGAGTCTCGTCAGCGCCGACGCGCGGACTCGAGCCTGAGTGCAGACATGATGTCCACCTTCGCACTTGGCCGACTGCAGGTCAGACGGTCCGGGTACGGTGCGATGCAACTCGCTGGCCCATTCGCCTTCGGGACGCCTCCTGACCGGGCATCGGCCATCGGCGTGCTCAAGGCCGCGGTAGCCGCTGGAGTTGATCACATCGACACGGCCCTTTACTACGGCCCTGGCGTCGTCAACGATCTGATCCGAGAGGCGCTCGACCCCTATCCCGACGGGCTGGCGATCGTCAGCAAGGTCGCGGTCCGCGCGGACAACGGCGGTGCCGGGCGCCCGTTCGACGATACGCACCAACTGCGCGCAGGCATCGAAGACAACCTTCGCAGCCTGCGGGTAGACCGGCTAGCAGCGGTCAACCTCCGCCTGCCCGGTGACGGGCGCGTCAACGCACGCTTCGATGACCAACTGGCCGCGATGGTGGCGGCCAGGGACGAGGGCCTGATCGCCGGGGTAGGCCTGAGTAATGTCAGCCTCGAACAGCTCAGGCACGCCGTGGCGGAGACCGACATTGTCTGCGTGCAGAACCTGTTCCACCTCGCCGACCGCCGTGCGGCCCCCGTTCTCGATGAGTGCCTCAGCCGCGGCATCGCGTTCGTGCCGTTCTGCCCACTGGGCTTGCCACGCGGCCAGGACAACCCTGTACTGACCAGCCCGGTGGTCAACCAGATAGCGGCACGCCTCGGTATCACGCCGGCGCAGGTTGCACTCAAGTGGCTGCTGCAGCTTGCGCCCAACGTGCTTCTCATCCCGGGGACAGGCTCCGTCGCTCACCTGCGCGAAAACCTGGCCGCCGAGGGTGCGGCCCTCGATGACGTGGCGCTGGTGGAACTGGATCGAATTGGCGCCTGATCCCCGGGCCGCGGCACACCCAGAACAGGCAGTGCCGTCTCGCTCAGCCGCACCGCCTAGTGGAACTGGCGCAGGAATCGTGCGCATAGCCCTTTCCGGGGATGATTCTCGCGCTGCCCGTCGGATGAGATCGGGTGCCTGCCCCGGCTTGAACTGGCCGATCACGCATATTCGTGGGAGCATTCCAGCGACACCGGACAGGCTGATGGAGGGCACGGCAGAGATGAAGTATCAGGTGGTGAACCCGGCCACCGGCGAGCTCGAG
>DASWGE010000517.1:0-4732 GCA_036393895.1 Streptosporangiaceae bacterium
TGGTCCGTTGGCGCGGCTGCCCCTCGTGACCGAGGGGCTTTTTGTTTGAACAGGTCGAGCGCCGGGTGGAACCCGTACTGAGCAATCGCGAGGACACAATGACAGCCGTCGATAACGCTGACGTGGTAGCCGCAGGCCCCGAGGAGGCGGCGGCAGCCGGCCAGTCGCCGGACAGGTGGGACCCACGGTCTATCCAGGACAAGTGGCTGGCCAGGTGGGACAAGCTGGGCCTGTTCGTGGCCAGCGACGACCCGGCCGATACCCGGCCGCGTACCTACGTGCTTGACATGTTCCCTTACCCGTCGGGCGACCTGCACATGGGGCACGCAGAGGCGTACGCCGTAGCTGACGCCATAGCGCGCTACTACTTCCAGCGCGGCTTGAACGTTCTGCACCCGATCGGGTGGGACGCCTTCGGCCTGCCCGCGGAGAACGCGGCGATCCGCGGTGACTCGCATCCCGCCGACTGGACCTACAAGAACATCGAGACCCAGGCGGCCTCGTTCCGCCGGTACGCCCTGTCCTTCGACTGGACCAGGCGCCTGCAGACCTGCGATCCGGACTACTACCGCTGGACCCAGTGGCTGTTCCTGCGGCTGTACGAGCGCGGCCTGGCCTACCGTGGCGACGGCTACGTCAACTGGTGCCCGAGGGACCAGACGGTTCTGGCCAACGAGCAGGTCATTAACGGCAGGTGCGAGCGTTGCGGCTGCGAGGTGGTCAGGCGGGTCCTGACGCAGTGGTACTTCAAGATCACGGAGTATGCGGACCGGCTGCTGGCAGACATGGAGCCGCTGGAGGGCAGCTGGCCCGACCGCGTGCTGCTGATGCAGCGCAACTGGATCGGCCGCAGCGAGGGCGCTGAGGTCAAGTTCGTCATCGAAGGCCGGGATGAGCCGGTCACTGTATTCACGACGCGGCCCGACACGCTGTACGGCGCTACGTTCTTTGTGGTCGCCGCCGACTCGCCGCTGGCCGCCGAGCTAAGTGTTCCCGAGCGGCGGAAAGAACTGGACGCATACCTGGCTGAGGTAGGCAAGCTGACCGATATCGAGCGTCAGTCTACCGATCGGCCGAAGACCGGGGTCTTCCTGGGCAGGTACGCGATCAACCCGGTGAACGGCGAGCGTATCCCGGTCTGGGCCGCCGACTACGTGCTGCCCGATTACGGCACCGGTGCGATCATGGCCGTGCCGGCGCACGATCAACGAGACCTGGACTTCGCGAAGGCCTTCGGGCTGCCGGTCCGGGTCGTCCTGCAGACCGACCTGCCCGATCCTGGGCAGAGCTGGCAGGCAACCCCGGGGGACGGGACGCTGGTCAACTCGGGACCGCTGGACGGCATGAGCAAGCCGGATGCGATCGAGGCCATCACCGCGATCCTGGCCGGGAAGGGGCTGGGCCGGGCTGCCGTCACCTACCGGCTGCGTGACTGGCTGGTCTCCAGGCAGCGGTTCTGGGGTGCGCCGATCCCCATCATCTACTGCGACGGATGCGGGGAAGTCCCCGTGCCTGACGACCAGCTGCCTGTCACGCTGCCCGACCTGCGGGGCCAGGACCTGGCGCCCAAGGGGACATCGCCGCTGGCAGCCGCCACCGACTGGGTGAGCACGCAGTGCCCGAAGTGCGGGGGTCCAGCCAGGCGCGACACCGACACGATGGACACGTTCGTGGACTCGTCGTGGTATTTCCTGCGGTACTGCTCGCCGCATTACACCGGCGGCCCGTTCGAGGTCGAGTCTGTCCGCCGCTGGTGCCCGGTGGACCTGTACGTGGGCGGCGTCGAGCATGCGATCCTGCACCTGCTGTACAGCAGGTTCTTCACCAAGGTTCTGTACGACATGGGCATGGTCGATTTCGCCGAGCCGTTCCTGCGGCTGATGAACCAGGGCCAGGTGATCAACCAGGGCAAGGCCATGTCCAAGTCGCTGGGCAACGGGGTCGACCTGGGCGTGCAACTGGCCGCACACGGAGTTGACGCGATCCGGCTGACCATGGTGTTCGCGAGCCCGCCGGAAGACGACATCGACTGGGCCGATGTACGTCCCGAGGCGGCCGTGAAGTTCCTGGGCCGCGTGATCAGGATCGCGGCCGAGGCCGGGGAGGCGCCGGCTGGCGGCGCGGTTGCCGACGGCACTCCTGATCTGCGCAGGGTGACTCACAAGACGATCGAAGAGGTCACCAGGCTGATCGAGTCCGCCAGGCTCAACGTGGCCGTTGCCAGGCTGATGGAGCTGGCGAGCGCTACCAGGCGGGCGATCGACACCGGTCCGGGGCCTGGTGACCCGGCGGTCAGGGAAGCGGCTGAGACGCTAGCCGTGCTGCTGTCGCTATTCGCGCCCTACACCGCCGAGGAGTGCTGGGAGCTGCTGGGACACGAGCCGTCGGTAGCGACGGCAGGCTGGCCGGTGGCCGACCAAGCTCTGCTGGTCCAGGAAACGGTCACCTGCGTCGTCCAGATCAACGGCAAGGTCAGGGACAGGCTGGAAGTCCCGCCCGACATTGCCGAGGATGACCTGCGCGAACTGGCGCTGACGGCGCCGGGGATCGTCAGGGCGCTGGCTGGGCGCGGGATCAAGACCGTGATCGTGCGCGCGCCGAAGCTGGTCAACATCGTCCCGGCTGAATAGCACGCGAGGCTGTTCCGCCGTCAGCCGGCGCAGGTCAGACCGCCGCAGGTCAGACCCGCCGCAGCACCGCCACGACCCGGCCGAGTATTTCCGCCTCATTGCCTGGTATTGGGGTGTAAGCGGGGTTGTGCGGCATCAGCCAGACATGGCTGCCTGAGCGCTTGAAAGTCTTGACGGTCGCTTCGCCCTCGATCATGGCGGCGATGATGTCGCCGTTTTCCGCGACGGGCTGCTGCCGGACGACGACCCAGTCACCGTCGACGATGCCGGCGTTCATCATCGAGTCGCCGACAACCTTCAGCAGGAAGAGAGTGCCCTCGCCGACGAGTTGCCGGGGGAGCGGGAAGATGTCCTCGATCGCCTCCTCGGCAAGGATTGGGCCGCCTGCGGCGATCCGGCCGACCACTGGTACGTAAGCCGCCTCCTGCGAAGTGATGTCCATCGGGATGTCGTCATCGAAACCAGGTTCGGGTCGCACGGCTGGGTGCCCGGGCAGCCGCACCTCGACCGTGCGCGGCCGGCCAGCGTCCCGGCGCAGGTAGCCCTTGCTCTGCAAAGTAGACAGCTGGTACGAGACGCTCGATGTGCTCGTTAGCCCGACCGCCTCGCCGATCTCGCGCATGGACGGCGGGTAGCCGCGGCGCTGCACAGACTCGCGGATCACCTGGAGTACCTTGCGCTGCCGCCAGGTCAGAACATGGTCGGGATCTGGCTGGTCAGGCAGGTCAGGAACGGGGGCGGGAACGCTGCCGCGTGGTTTCCTGCCCGGTCTGCCGCGTGGCCTGCCACCCGGGCCGCGCGCCGCGTCGGCGTCATCGGGCGGGTCGTCGCCGACCGCCGTCCGGTTTCCCCGTGCCCCGTCGCCTTCTCTGTCACTGCTCATCCGGGCCTCCGGTTCGCTGGCTGGTGTCATCGCTGACGGTAGTGGTTCGCGGCGATTAGATCAAACATCTGTTCGACCGTTGTGGAAAGTGTCGTACCCCTGCGGTATAAACACGATCGGATCTTCGTTCGATCGAACGCTAATCCGATCGAACAGAGATACTATCGAACGGTCGTTCGCTACCAGGAGGCGGGCAATGGGAATCACGAGCACCGCAGAGGCGAAGCTCGATGCCAGGATTAGGCCAGATATCACTGTTATGCGCTCGGTGACCTCCTATCCAAGGCGGCACAGGCCGGCGCTTGCCGTGCTGCCCGGGGGCCTCGAGACCGATCGGGTCAGTGAGTCTGCCGACGCGGCGGTCGCGCCCAGGGTGGGCGCCGCAGCCCGCTCCGCCCCGGCGCGGCTGACGGGGCGCGGGAGGATTGTGGTCGGCCTGCTCGCGGTCATCGCGGTCGCCAGCGTGGCCGCGCTGGTCTGGCTCGCCATTGCCGGCCGCGCGCAGGCCGCCGGCCAGGTGGGGTCCGAAGGAGCCGCGAAAAACACGATGCTGCGGGTCGTCGTCCGTCCGGGCGACACAATGTGGAGCATTGCGGTCCACGCCGATCCCGCCGCCGATCCGCGCGCCGTCATCCAGCAGATCATCGAGGACAACGGGCTGAAGGGGACCGCCATCCTGGCTGGTCAGGTGCTCTGGGTTCCGCGTATCTGACCGATCAGAAACTCCGCGGCGACCCGTTTCGGCACGACCATCCGCCACGCCTCGTTAATGAATTCGCGGGCCTCCGCCCGGCTGAGGGACGCCATCCGCGCGTCGATCCAGTTGTAGCGATAATCGCTGCGACGCTCGAGCAGGAACCTGTGCGGCTCCGCCGCGATGAGCGCCGGGCGCTCCTCCCGCGGGAAACCGAAGCCGAGGATCGTCTCGTCCGGCGAGACGGTCGCGTAGACGATCCTGCCCACCCGAAACTTGACGTAGTCGCGGATCAGGTGCTCTTCGGTGCGGGGCAGCGATAGCGCCCATGCGCGCACATCGTCGATCGTCACCGGCTGCTCGCCGTCGACATCCGGCTCTATCACCGTTCTATGGTGCCACGCGCGCGAGATCAGCCGACCGGCCCTCGGCGGCCGTTAACTGGCGTTGTGCGGGCCGAATCGATGGCTCGCGTGGTCATCAATCAGCCAGTGCGTGCCGATCGAGGCGATCCAGCGAGGTTTC